>NZ_CEEDEA010000008.1:0-261123 GCF_979253755.1 Methylobacterium sp. AC315 | reverse complement strand
GGGGTCGGGAGAGCGCGCGGGTCTGGCAGGCGGCGCGCCCTTCACCCGCCCGCCTCCGGCTCCGGCGGGTAGCCCACCGCCTCGCGCTTCTCGGAGACCGACAGGAACCCGGCCGCCTCGACCCGGCGCCACAGGGATTCCCGCTCGCCCGACAGAGCCTCGATCCGGTCGAGGTCGGGTTCCAGGTCCATCGGTCCGAAGGCCGGCTCCAGCCAGACGGCCAGCGCCTGGGCGGTGCGGGCGGCGAGCGGGATCAGGGTCTGGCGGTAGAGCGCCCTGTTGGCTTCGGCGTAGTTGGCGTGGGTGCTGTCGCCGGGCAGGCCGAGCAGCAGGGGCGGTACCCCGAACGCCAGGGCGATCTCCCGGGCGGCGGCGTTCTTGGCCTCGACGAAGTCCATGTCCCGGGGCGACAGCGCCAGGGGCTTCCAGTCCAGGCCGCCCTCCAGGAGCAGCGGCCGGCCGGCATTGGCGGCCCCCTGGTAATTCGCCTCCAGCTCGGCCTTCAGCCGGTCGAATTGCGGTTCGGTGAGCGCCGCGCCGGCGAAGACCAGCGCACCCGAAGGCCGGGCCGCGTTGTCGAGCAGCGCCTTGTTCCAGGCGCTCGCGGCGTTGTGGATGTCGAGGGCGGTGGCGGCGGCCTCGATCGGGGCGAGGCCGGCATAGTCGTCGTCCGGGTGGAACAGGCTGAGCGCCAGGATCGGGGCCACCTCGGGCGCGCCGGGTGTCGGCAGGTCGAACCGCCGGCTGCTGCCGCCCACCGTGTAGACGTAGGCGGCGGGCCAGCCGTCGGGACCCGGCAGCATCCGCATCCGGCCGGGCCGCAGGGTCTGCAGGGCCGCGATCCGCCCGTCGAGGCTCACCGCTTCCAGGTAGGCGGTGCCGCTGAGCGTCAGGTCCGCGTAGACGGTCTCGAGCAGGCGCGTGCCGCTCTCGCGCGGGTTCGGCCGGGCGAGCAGCGCCAGGAGATCGGCCGCATGGCCGGCGCCCGGTCCGGTGGCCATGAGCGGCAGGCTGGCCGCCCCCTCGGCGACCAGCCGGACCGCCCGGTGCACGATCGGGTTGCGCTGGTAGCCGGCCCTTGCCAGCGCCGCCGGGTCCCGGGCGGTCCAGCTCGCTCGCCCGTCGGTGTAGAGCGCGAAGGCCGGGGCGGCCTTGGTGGCGAGGGCCGGCCCCGGAGGGCCCCCGGTGGCGCGGCGCGCCACCCGCGCCATCCGATCGAGGAAAGTCGCCATGCCGGTCCGCTCCTGCGCCATGATGATGTCGATCTCCGAGCGTCCGCCGGCCCGGGAGGGCCGGGCCTGGACCGGGAGGCTTAGGATTCTCTCGGCCTGCGCCCGCGGGCACCATTGCGGCTGCGGCGAATACACCGCACCCAAACGGGCACCGTGGCGACAGCGCTACAGCCCGGAAGGGCGAAGTCGTGTATTCAGGATGCAGTTCGTTCCAGAGACCACGAACCGACTCCCGGCGCGCTTCCCGCAGAGGCGCGCCGTATTGTTTTGTGCCCGCCTCGAAAGCAGGCCTTCGATCCGGCGCCCTGCGCGCGCGCCATCCCAGCCGCGCTCCGGGACCCCGAAGCGTTGTGTCGGCAGCCGACGCGCGCAGACGATGCGGAACGGGCGCCACGCGCCTCCGCCGACCGAGAGACTTACCGCTTCAAGGCTGCAGGGTATTCCGATTCGAGGAATGCAGGGCTCAGGCGTCGTCCCGAACGATGGGCGCCGAGTTTCGGATGATGCGGGGCGAAAACCGAACGCCGCGACGCCGATCAGACGGCCTCGACTTCGCGGCTGACGACGTTGGCGGCCTCTCGGGCGCAGCGCAGAACCGCGGCCCGATCGGTCTCGCTCGCGATCGCGTTCCACAGGCGCAGCAGCTCGACCGTCGCGCTCAGGTCGGGACGGACCGTCGCCACACCGTAGAAATCGCCCACCGGGCAGCCGAGGGTCTCAGCGATCATCCGGAGGCGCCGATGGGCTCCGTCGGACAGACAGCTCTCAGGATTAACATCCGAGTTCACGGGCCATCCTCCGATGTACACGGGTTTATAGCAGTCGCCCTGCGTGTATGCAATTTAAGGATGCAGCCCGGCGTCACGTTCCCGTGTGACCGCGCACAATTTGGTTTCAGAGGCCGCGGATCCGCGGCGCGCGGGGTGCGTCGAGCAGCAGGTGCGTCACCGCCCAGACCAGGGCGTCGAGGCGATCGGGCGAGCCGCCGCTCGACAGGCCGTCCGGACCGAAATCGCACAGCTCGTCCTCCAGGGCCGGGAAGGCCCCGACATGGTGGACGAGCCCCCGGGCGTAGAGCAGCGACACCGGCTCGGCGCGCAGGTACTTGCCCCGCGTCGCGCGGACGGGCGTGACCGGCACCGCCGGGTCGCACTGGGCCAGGACCGCGGCGGCCATCTCGCCGCCCTGGTTGACCTCGACCACCAGGGCGTCGGCCCGAAACCGATGATAGAGCGCCAGCGCTGCCCCGGCCCAGGCCTGGGGGCTCGCCCGAGCGAGGCTCGCGTCCGCCAGCACGTAGGCGTGGGTGCCGGCCCGACCCGCGGCCACGATCCCGCAGGCATCCGAGCGCGCGCCCGAGGTCGCGGGCGGATCCACGGCCACCACGATCCGGGCGAGCTCCGGGGCGGCGCCGACCCGGCCGGCCTCCAGGGCGGCACGGTCCCACAGGGCATCGTCCCGGTCGGCGATCAGCTCGCCGTCGAGTTCCTGGCGGCCGAGGCGGGTGCCGGCATAGCGCCCGACCACCTGCTCCAGAAAATCCGGGGCGAGGTGCCGGGCATTGTCGTGGGTGCGGGCGCGGCTGACCACGGTGCGCGGGTCGGCGAGCAGGCGGCGGATCAGCGGCACCGGCCTGGGCGTGGTGGTGACGAGGTTGCGCGGGCGGGTGCCCAGCCGCAGCCCGAATTGCAGCATGTCGAACGCGGCCTCGGGCCGGCGCCACTTGGCGGCCTCGTCGCACCAGGCGGCGCCGAATTGCGGGCCGCGCAGCGCGTCGGGCTCCTCCGCCGAGAAGGCCTGGGCCACCGCGCCGTTGTCCCAGGCGAGCCGGCGCAGGCTCGGCGACCAGCGCGGGCGCACCCGGCCCCGGGCCGGCAGGTTGAGCAGGCCGGACGGCCCCTCGACCATCACGTCGCGCACGTCGAGATGGGTCTCGCCCACCAGGGCGATGCGCCCGACCGGCTCCGGCGTGAAGGCCGGATCGCCCCGGGCCAGCGCGTCGACCCACTCGGCTCCGGTGCGGGTCTTGCCGCAGCCGCGGCCGCCGATCACCGCCCAGGTGGTCCAGGGCGTCGCGGTCTCGGCGGGCGGCAGCTGGTCGGGGCGGGCCTGGTGCAGCCAGTCGTCGGCCAGGGCGCAGACCAACGGCGCCGGCAGGGCCGCGAGGAAGTCAGGCAGCCTTCCGGTCGCGGACAAAGCCAGCATAGCGGCGCGCGATCTCCGTGCGGAGCGCAGGCAGGTCGGGTCCGGTGCCGCCATCGCCGCCCTCCCCCTGCGCCTGTCCGCCGGTCCGCGCATGCGCCTGCCCCGGAGCGATCTCGTCGAGCAGCCGCTTGAGGCCGCCGAGGTCGCGGAGCACCCGGGCGGAATCCAGCACCGCCGCCCCCTGCCCGCTCAAGGCGGCGTCGAAGGCGGCGATCTGCCGGGCGATGTGGGCGCGCAGGTGCGCCCGCAGGACGGGTGGGTCTGCCGCCGAGTCCGGATCGAGGATCCCGCGCTCGACCGCCGCCTCCGAAAGCTCGGTCTGGGGCTCACGTTCGGGCTCGGCCGGCGGCTCGGGCCGGGCCACGCCGCAGACCGCCATCAGCCGGCGGGCGGCGTCGCGCCCGATCCCGACCGCCTCGGCGACGTCGCCGGGATCGTTCTGCGCCGCGCCGATGAGGCGGCCGAGCGCCGCCCGGCGCGCCTCCGGCCAGCGCGTCACCACGTCCTGCCGCCAGCGGCGCGGCCTCAGCCAGCCGGACCGGGCGTTCCAGGTGGAGATCGTGGCCGGCTTGACGCCGGTGCGGGCGCTGATCTCGTCGAGCGTCAACGCAGTCTCGCGCAGGAGCTGCTCGGCCAGGGCGCGCCGCTCCGACGGGAGCGCATCGAAGGACCGCATCGCCGCCGCTCCGCACACTTCTCGACCGTGCCTGTCTTGTACCCGAGGAGCGCGACGGTGTCAATCCCTAAAATCCTAGAAACGGATTTTAGGCAGATCTTCGGGGCACCGCCTCACCCCTCCCACCGCGCCACGCCGCCATGGCCGGAGCAGGTGCCGCGCCTCGTGTGGCTGAAGCTCCAGGTGTCGTCGCGGCACTTGGCCGTGGCGCCGGCCGGCTTGCCGCCGTCGCGGGTCTTGGCCGGGCGATGCACCTCGGAGCCGTCGCGGCTGCGGTAATGGCCATGCCGGTCCAGGGTCGATTCGTCCGGCTCGCGGACATCCCGGGCGCAGGCGGCGCCCGCGAATCCCAGAAGCACGGCACCGGCCAGCGCCAGCCGCGCGCAGGCATGGGGCCTCACCGGTCGGCACCGGGCATAGCGACCGCGCTTGGCGACCGCGCTTGGCGACCGCGCCGGCAAGGGGCTTACTGGTGCCCGGGAATCGTCGCGCGCGACGTCGTTCGGGCCGGTGGCGCTCGGCCCGCGACCGCCACCGGATCCTCGGGCGGGCCCGGCATCGGCCGACAGCAAAGCCCCGGGGCGGATCGGGTTCGGTCTCACAGGGTACCCTATGGGTTGTGTCGAATGGCATCAGACACAACCCATGCGGGGCCGTCACGGACTATCTCGGGTTAGCTTTAAACATCTCGCAAGTTGTAATCGTGGGCGGCGGGGCCGCGCTGGTCGCGCCGCGTCCCAGGCGAGACCCGATCCGCACCGTGCGGCACCGCGACGGCGCGCGATGGCGAAATTTCCTTTGCGGGGCCGGATGTTGCGCCGGATCCGGCCTCATCGGCGGGTCGGGATCCTGCACCGTCAGAGGCTCCTGATTGCCGTCTGCGGTGGGTTTTCCGGGTTTGGCGATGCGCGCAGCGCCCGGGAGCGGCAGCGCTGTCGATGGCCCCGGCGCAGGCTTCCAGAGCAGAGCGACAGGTCCGGGACTGCACGCGATCGAGACAGACCTTCGCGTATGCGGTGGCCCGGCGCCCGTCGAACACCAAGCACAGGTCTAGAAAAAGTCTTGAGGCACCATGAAATCCGGTTCGATACTTTATTGGTCGAACCGTGCTTTCGCTGCAGTCACCCCCGTCCGATCTGCGTATTGGACATGGAGCGAGCCGTTTTCGTCGCGCGTCCTGCAAAAATACCGGGGTTGCCGGGGAGACCTGTGCGACGGTAATCTATGTGACTGGCGCGTCCGCGACGCGTTCGAAAATGAATACGGGGGCGAAGTGTTCGTTCTGGTGCTGGCCACCCTGGCGGGTGGCATTCTGACCTGTGTCGGCGCATGGCCATGGTTCGGCCCCGGCGCGGTCCTCCTGGCCCCGTTCGGCGCGGGAAGCGCGGCGGTCTTCGCCGGCCTCCTCCTTGCCGCCGTGCGCAGCCGGCATCCCGCCGCCGCGCACAAGCCGATGGTGAACATCCAGTCCGAGGCGCCCCGCGCCGTCGCCAACGACACGCTGTCGGGTCAACGCCGCCGGGCCTGACCTGTGGCCGGGACAGCGGAAGCAGGGAGGGTTCGGTCGTGGCCCGGAAGGCGCGCGCCGGCCCTCCGATGGTGAGCGCTTCACGAAGACGCGCCGGTCGGGCCCCGCGGGAGCACGTGCGGTTTTGAAAGCCCCGCCTGACCGGTCTTTCCCGGCCTCGCGCGCCTCCTGGATCGACGGGCGCGGGGCGGCACGCTCCTCGGATCGCGACAGACGGCGCCGACAGGGCGGGCCTCGGATGCCCGACGCCAGCCGGTGCTGGGCCGGGGGCCGCCGATTGGGGCCCCGTCACGCGTCGGCCCGCGAACCCCTCGGACCACCCCCCAGCGGCCCCAGATGCGTCACGCCGAAGCCGTCGGCGTATTTGAGGCCGTAGCCGAGGGCACGATCGGAGCCGATATGGGCGGCCCAGATCAACCCCGCCGCGAGGGCCTCCGGGGCCGGCCCGAACACGCCCCAGGCCAGGCAGGCGACAGGCGGGCCGTACCCGTGTGCGGCGTTGTAGAGCGCAGCCCCCGCCGACCGCCCGGCGACATAGCCCAGCAGGGTCAGGTCGGGGACGAAGAAGAGCAGGGCGAACAGACACCAGCCGGCGTCCAGGCGGCCATACGCCACCGTGGCGGCAGCGGCGATGCAGACGCCTTCGAGACGCAGGAGCAGCCGCGGCACTCCCGTTACCATTCCGGCCATGACGTCGTCTCCCGCTTGACGATCCCGAGGCTCGCCGATCCATTTCCGAATGGCGATATCGAGATTCGGCATGGCGGTACCCGAAATATGAATACCCTCGACTGGACCCTGCTGCGTGCCTTCCTGGCGGTGGTGGAGACCGGCTCGCTGTCGGCGGCCGCGGCGCGCATCGGGGCGACCCAGCCGACCCTGAGCCGGCATATCCGCGCGCTGGAGACCGCGCTCGGCGTCACCCTGTTCACACGCTCGGCCCGGGGGCTCGATCCGACCGAGGCGGCCCTCGGCCTGATCGACGCCGCGCGCGCCATGGGCGAAGCCGCCGAAACCTTCGCGCTCAAGGCGCAGGGTCGCGCGCAGGGCCTGCGCGGGACGGTGCGCATCACGGCCTCCGTGATGGTCGCCAACCTGCTGCTGCCGCCGATCCTGGCGGACCTGCGGGCGGCCGAGCCGTGCATCCAGATTGAACTCGTCGCCTCGGATCAGGCCCAGAACCTGCTGCGCCGGGATGCCGACATCGCCATCTGGATGTTCGACCCGACCCAGAATGCGCTGATCGCCCGCAGGCTCGGAGAGGCGCCGCTCGGCCTGTTCGGCACCCACGGCTATTTCGAGCGCCGCGGTCGGCCCCGCACGGTGGCGGACCTCGATGAGCACGACGTCCTCGGCTTCGACCGCAGCGACGCCCTGCTGCGGGCCTATGCCGCCCACGGGCTCCGGGCGGCGCGCACGGATTTCCCGATCCGCTGCGACGACCAGATGGCCTACTGGAACCTGATGCGGGCCGGGGCCGGCCTCGGCTTCGCCCAGGTCCTCCTGGCGGGACGCCACCCCGAGCTGGAGCAGGCACAGATCGGCCTTGCCCTCGCGCCGCTGCCGGTCTGGCTGGTCCTGCACGAGGAGGTGCGCGGCAACGCCCGGATCCGCCGCGTCGCCGATTTTGTGACGGACGCGCTCGGCGCCCTGCTGCGCGGCGGCTGAGTGCGCGCGCCCGCGGCGCTCTGGCTCACGCCGGCTGGCGCTGGGCCGGGGCGCAGCCGAAGCGGATGATCTCGTGGGACAGCCGGTCCAGCGGCAGGACCTTGGCCGCGGCGCCGCGCTCGATCGCCTCCTTGGGCATGCCGAACACCACGCAGCTCTCCTCGTCCTGCGCCACCGTGAGCGCGCCGGCCCGGCGCATCTCCAGGAGGCCGTTGGCGCCGTCGTCACCCATGCCGGTCATGAGGATGCCGAGCGCGTTGGCGCCGGCGCATTGCGCGGCCCCGCGGAACAGCACGTCCACCGACGGGCGGTGGCGCGAGACCAGCGGGCCGTCCTTCACCGCCACGGTGTAGCGGATGCCGGTGCGCTGGAGCAGCAGGTGCCGCCCGCCGGGGGCGATCAGGGCCCGCCCGGGGACCACCGCGTCGCCGTCCTCCGCCTCCTTGACCGCGATGGCGCAGAGCCCGTCCAGCCGCTTGGCGAAGGCCGCCGTGAAGTGCTCGGGCATGTGCTGGACGATGACCAGGCCCGGGCAATCCGGCGGCAGCGCCTCCAGCACGTCGCGCAGGGATTCGGTGCCGCCCGTGGACGCGCCGATGCAGACGATCGGATCCGTCCCGGCCAGGGCCCGGGGGCGGGCGCTGAGCGGCAGCACGGCGTCGGCGGTGAGCTTGGCCTCCACCGGCCGGGGAGCCGGAAGGCCCGGGCGCAGCTTCGCCCGGGCCGCCGCCCGCACGGCGTCGCAGACCCGCACGGAGGATTCCATCAGGAACTGGCGGGTGTCGACGCGGGGCTTCGGGAAGACATCGACCGCCCCCGCCTCCAGCACTTCGAACAGGGTCCGCGAGCCGTCCTCGGTGAGCGTCGAGCAGACGATCACCGGGATCGGCCGCTGCGCCATGATCTTGCGCAGGAAGGTCAGCCCGTCCATCCGGGGCATCTCGAGGTCGAGGATGATGACGTCCGGCACCTCGTCGTGGATGCGCCGCGCCGCGATGAACGGGTCGGCCGCCGTGCCCAGCACGGTGATGTCGGGGGCAGCCTCAAGGATGCCCACCAGGGTCTGCCGGACCGAGGCGGAATCGTCCACGATCAGGACGCGGATCGGCGCGCCCCGCCTCACGCGACCGCGCCCGGCGTCCGGCCGAAGATGGTCGAGGAGATCTGAGCCAGGCCCGGCACCCCGGCCCCGGCCATCGATTCCGAGTGGCCGACCACCAGGAAGCCGCCGGGCCGCAGGTGCGTGGCCAGCCTGGACAGCACAGCCCGCTGGGTATCCTTGTCGAAATAGATCAAAACGTTCCGGCAGAAGATGATGTCCACGTCGCGATCGACCGGATATTGTGCGTTCATCAGGTTCAGGTGCTTGAAATGGACCCGGCTGCGCAGCTCCGGGACGATCCGCCCGACCTTCCAGGACGGGTTGCGGGCGTTCATCACGTAGCGCCTGCGGAAATGCGGCGGCACCGCCTGGAGGACGTCGTCCGGATAGATGCCGTCGGCGGCGACCCGCAGCACCTCCGTGGAGACGTCGGTGCCGAGGATCGCGTAGTCGAGGGCGTGCCCGGCCATCGCCATGTCGTGCAGCACCATCGCGAGGGTGTAGGCCTCGGCCCCCGTGGAGGCGGCCGCACTCCACAGCTTGAGCCGCGCCTGCGTGATGCCGTTCCGGCGCAGCATCGGGATCAGCTCGTCCCGGAGCTGGTCGAAATGCGCCGGCTCGCGGAAGAAGTCGGTCTTGTTGGTGGTGACGCAATCGACGATGTGGACGAACTCTTCGGCGAGGTGGCCGTGATCGAACACGTGCCGCCCGTATTCCGTCAGGGTCTCGATGTCGAGCGCGCGCATGCGCTTGCGCAGCCGGCCTTCCACCATGGTGCGCTTGGCCGGTGGGATCTGGATTCCGACCCGGTCCTGGATCATCTCCGCGACGGTTTCGAAATGGCGGTCGTTCAGGCGCGGCATGGTGTGGCTCCCGGTGGGGCGATCAGGCCGCGAGCGAAGGCAACAGGAGCGCCGGGTCTTCCCCGGCCATCAGCGCCCGGAGGTCGAACACCACCACGAAGGCGTCGCCCTTCCGGCCGATGCCGGCGATGTAGGTCGAGCGCCAGCGGCCGCCGACATCGGGGGCGGGCTCCAGCTCCGCGCTGTCGAGCTCGGTCACCTCGATGACCCGGTCGGCCACGAAGCCGACCCGCATCGGCCGGTCGCCCATGGGGATGTTCAGCAGGATGATCCGGGTCGCCGGGGTCGCCGGGATCGCCGGCAGGCCGAGCTTGGTCCGCAGGTCCACCACCGGGTAGCTCTGGCCGCGCACGTCGATCATGCCGACCAGGAACGGCGGCGCCTGCGGCAGGGACGCCGGCGGGCGGTAATCGAGGATCTCGTGTACGGATTCGATGTCGATCCCGAAGATCTCGCGATCGAGGCCGAGGGTCAGGTATTGCCACAGGCTGGACATGCTGGTCTCCGGCTGGGTCGCGGCTGGCCGGATCCGGCCCGGAACGCGGGGGGACACGGGGCTTCGTCGCGGCGACGTGAGGATCGGGGGTCTCGGGGATCGGGCGTCTCGACGGGAGGCGCCGCGCGGAGGGAGCCCGCGCGGTGCCGGGATCGGTCAGGCGACGCGGACGAAGTCGGCATCGCGGGCGTCGCCCTCGCCCATGTCCAGGGCGAAGCCACCGCCCGGGGCGAGGGTCGGCCGGCCGGCGCGGGCCTTGGTGCCGCCCCGGGCTGGGGAGGCCGCAGCCGGCGCAGTCCCCATCCGGGTTGCCACGCCACGCAGCCGCGAGACCGCCTGGTCGATGCCCGTCTCGGCGTCCTCGATGCGGAAGTAGGCGATGGTCGCCTGAAGCCGCTCGGCCTGGGTCGCCAGCTCCTCCGAGGTCGCCGAGACCTGCTGGGACGCGCTGGCGTTCTGCTGGGTCACCTTGTCGAGCTGCTGGATCGCCTGGTTGATCTGGGCCGAGCCGACATCCTGCTCCCGGCACGCCGCGGAGATCTCCTCCACCAGCAGCGCGGTCCTGCGGATGTCGGGCACCAGCCGCCCGAGCATCTCGCCGGCCTGCTGGGCCGCCTTGACGGTGTCGGAGGACAGGGTCCCGATCTCGGCGGCCGCCGCTTGGCTGCGCTCGGCGAGCTTCCTCACCTCGGACGCCACCACCGCGAAACCCCGGCCGTGCTCCCCGGCGCGGGCCGCCTCGACGGCGGCGTTCAAGGCCAGCAGGTCGGTCTGGCGGGCGATCTCCTGCACGATGGTGATCTTCTGGGCGATGGTCTGCATCGCATCGACGGCGCGTCCCACCGCGGCGCCGCTGACCTCGGCGTCCTTGGCCGACTGACGCGCGATGGTCTCGGTCTGGCTGGCGTTCTCGGCGTTCTGCTTCACGTTGGCGGCCATCTCTTCCATCGACGCCGAGGCCTCCTCGGTGGAGGCCGCCTGCTCGGTGGAGCCCTGCGACAGCTGCTCGGCCGAGGCCGACAGCTCCTGCGAGCCCGCCGACACGTTGCTCGAAGCGAGCATGACCTGGCCCACGACCTCGCGCAGCTTCAGGTTCATCGCCTGAACGGCGCTCAGCAGGTCGCCGATCTCGTCGTTGCTGGTCGCGGCCACGTCCTGCTTCAGGTCGCCCTCGGCGACGCGGCTGGCGGCGGCGACGGCCCGCTGCAGGCCCCGGGAGATCGACAGCGACAGCCAGATCGCCATGGCGAGCCCGACCGCCACCGCGCCGAGGATGACCGCGAGCAGCACCATCCGGGTGGTCTCGTAAGCCGCCTGCGTGTCGCGGACGAAGCTCTGGGCGATGCCCTCCTCGTAGGCGCGCAGCTTCAAGGCCTCGTCGACCACCGCCATTCGCGCCTGCGTGAACGGGCCGATGAGGACCTGCAGCGCCTTGGAATCGGTGTTGGCGAGACCGAGGGTGAAGATCCGCTCTCCGATCGGCTCCCAGGTCCTGACAGCGGCGGCGATGACCTTGACCGCGTCGAGGAAGCCGGCGGCGCGGCCGGCCTCGGTGAGCCGGGCGAGGTCCTGCTCGAGCTGGCGGCGATGCTCCTGGTACTGGTCGGCGTACTTCGCGAGCAGCCCGTCGTCGCTGATCATCACCTCGCGGTAGATCTCGGCCAGCAGGCGCGTGACCCGCAGCTCGATCGCGTCGACGAGGCGGCGGTTCTCCACCGACAGGTCCGGGCGGGCGGCCAGCTCCTCGATCCGGGCCATCACGGTCGCGTAGGCGGTCATCTGCTCGCCGCCGGCCAGGGCGACGGCATTGTTGTTGCCGTTCTTGGACGAGAATTCCATGCCCCTGGCACCGGCCTCGGTCAGCCGGCGCCACGTGTCCTGCAGGGGCAGGATCCGGGCCCGCTCGTCCCCGTTGGTCTGGTCCGAGAACTCCTGCAGGAGCGCGCGGAACCGGTCGTCAATGCTCTTGAAGTCGGCCACGAGCTTCACGCGCCCGGCATCGGTCGGCTCCAGGAGCGTGCGGTTGAAGATGCGCCCCGCCTCGACCGAGAGGGTTTCGAAGCGCAGGACGCGCTGGACCTGCGCGAACGGGCCGGACGCGAAGCCCTGCATCCGCGCGTTCGACGCGCTCAGGCTGGCGATGGCGAGGTACCCGGCCCCGCCCAGGAGGACGAGAAGCAGACCGAAGCTGAGTGCCAGTTTGACTCGGATCGTGAAACGCATGGATCTGCTCTACCGGGTGTCTGGGCCTGGAGAGCGCGCCGCCAAGTAGACGGCGGTTGGGCGGCGGCTCTCTGTCGAGGGGTTGGAGGCGCGCCCGGTCGCACCGCGATCGGGAACGGCTCCGGGCGGCCGCTCACGCCGCGCGGATGAAGTCCGCGTCGCGTGCGTCGCGGGCGTCGCCCTCGCTCATGTCGAGATCGAAGCCCCCGCCGGAGGGCAGGATCTGCCGGCCGGGACGGGCCTTCACCCGGGCCGAGGCTGGGGGCGTCCCCATCCGGGTTGCGGTCGCCCGCAGCCGAACGGCCGCGGCCTCGCCACCCGTGGCCGCCTCCTCGATGCGGAAGTAGGCGATGGTCGCCTGAAGCCGCTCGGCCTGGGTCGCCAACTCCTCCGAGGTCGCCGAGACCTGCTGGGATGCGCTGGCGTTCTGCTGGGTCACCTTGTCGAGCTGCTGGATCGCCTGGTTGATCTGCGCCGAGCCGACATCCTGCTCCCGGCACGCCGCGGAGATCTCCTCCACCAGCCCCGCAGTCCTGCGGATGTCGGGCACCAGACGCCCGAGCATCTCGCCGGCCTGCTGGGCCGCCTTGACCGTGTCGGAGGACAGCGTCCCGATCTCGGCGGCCGCCGCTTGGCTGCGCTCGGCGAGCTTCCTCACCTCGGACGCCACCACCGCGAAACCCCGGCCGTGCTCGCCGGCGCGGGCCGCCTCCACGGCGGCGTTGAGCGCCAAGAGGTCGGTCTGCCGGGCGATCTCCTGCACGATGGTGATCTTCTGGGCGATGGTCTGCATCGCATCGACGGCGCGTCCCACCGCGGCGCCGCTGGCCTCGGCATCCTTGGCCGACTGGCGCGCGATCGCCTCGGTCTGGCTGGCGTTCTCGGCGTTCTGCTTCACGTTGGCGGCCATCTCCTCGACGGAGGCGGACGCCTCCTCGGTGGAGGCCGCCTGCTCGGTGGAGCCCTGCGACAGCTGCTCGGCCGAGGCCGACAGCTCCTGCGAACCCGCCGACACGTTGCCGGCGGCGGTGGCGGCCTCCGTCACCACGGCCCGGAGCTTGCCCAGCATCTGCTCCAGGGCGATGCCGAGCACGTCCTTGTCGGACAGGCGCTTGGCCTCGATGGTCAGGTTGCCCGCCGCGATCGCCGAGGCGACGCCGGCGATTACCTGCAGGTTGTCGGTCGTCGCCCGGAGATGGGCCTGGACCTCGCTGCTGAGCCCGCCGAAATCCTTCGTGAGGGTCTTGGTGAAGTCGCCGAGCGAGGCGGCGGCCAGCACGTCCGAGATCTCCCGGAAGGCCTGCTCCACCGCCAGAGCGGTGCCCTGGATCCGGCCGACCTCGTCGAGGCGGCCGGTCTCGAACGGCGTCGCCAGGGTCGCCAGGCGGGTGCTGATTGCGGTGACCGGCTTCGCCACGGTGCGGACCAGCACGAACCCGATCGCGACGGCGATCACGAGGTTGGCCGCGATGCCGAGCAGGATCATCTGCGTCGTGGTCTCGAAGGCCGCATTCTGCGCGTCCTGGCGGGTGCGCATCAGGGTGTTCTCGACGTTGACCATCTCGGCGACCTCGGCGCGCAGGCCGTCCATGGCCGCCTTGCCGGCGCCGGCGATCTCGGTCTGGCGCGCGGCCTCGCGGGTCTCGGGATTGGCCATCCCGGCGATGCCCTTCTCGGCGACGCCGTCATGCCAGGCCTCGGCCTGCTTGCGAATCGTCTCGAGCCGCTCCTGCTGGGCCGGGTTGTCGGAGGTCAGCGCCTTGGCCTGCCGCCAGGCAACGTTGAAGGCCTCCCAGCCCTTCTGGTAGGGCGCCAGGAACTTGGCATCCCCGGAGAGCAGGAAGCCGCGATAGCCGGTCTCCTGGTTGACCATGCCGGCCAGCGCCCGGTCGGCGGTGTCGATCACCTTGATGGTGTGGTCGGTCCAGTTCACCGACTGACGGATCTCGGCTGATTTCCAGTACACGATACCGTTGATGCCGAGGCTGACCACCAGCATCAGGGTGAAGGCCAGGAACAGCTTTCGCGGGATCGAAATGTTGTCGAGCAGGTTCATGGCCTTCATCCTTGGGGGCGGGGATCTCGATCGGGGAGCACCCTGCGGTTGGCGGGGTCCGGGTGGGGCCGGACGGCGGTTGATCGTGGCGGCGACGGCCTGGACAGGACGCCAGGTCGGCGCCGCTCAGGCGGCGCGGATGAACTCCGAATCGCGGGCGTCGCCCTCGTTCATGTTCAGGACGAAGCCCGGCTGCGAGGCCACCGCGACCGGAGCGCTCCGGACGGGGCGGTGCTTGGCTGCGGCCCTGGCCGGCACGGCCATCCGGGCTGCCGTCGTCCGCAGCTGTGCGGCCGCGGCCTCGCCACCCGTGGCCGCCTCCTCGATGCGGAAGTAGGCGATGGTCGCCTGAAGCCGCTCGGCCTGGGTCGCCAGCTCCTCGGAGGTCGCCGAGACCTGCTGGGATGCGCTGGCGTTCTGCTGGGTCACCTTGTCGAGCTGCTGGATCGCCTGGTTGATCTGGGCCGAGCCGACATCCTGCTCCCGGCACGCCGCGGAGATCTCCTCCACCAGCCCCGCAGTCCTGCGGATGTCGGGCACCAGACGCCCGAGCATCTCGCCGGCCTGCTGGGCCGCCTTGACCGTGTCGGAGGACAGCGTCCCGATTTCGGCGGCCGCCGCTTGGCTGCGCTCGGCGAGCTTCCTCACCTCGGACGCCACCACCGCGAAGCCCCGGCCGTGCTCCCCGGCGCGGGCCGCCTCGACGGCGGCGTTCAAGGCCAGCAGGTCGGTCTGGCGGGCGATCTCCTGCACGATGGTGATCTTCTGGGCGATGGTCTGCATCGCATCGACGGCGCGTCCCACCGCGGCGCCGCTGGCCTCGGCATCCTTGGCCGACTGGCGCGCGATGGTCTCGGTCTGGCTGGCGTTCTCCGCGTTCTGCTTCACGTTGGCGGCCATCTCTTCCATCGACGCCGAGGCCTCCTCGGTGGAGGCCGCCTGCTCGGTGGAGCCCTGCGACAGCTGCTCGGCCGAGGCCGACAGCTCCTGCGAGCCCGCCGACACGTTGCCGGCCGCGACCGACGCGTCGGCCACAATCGCCCGGAGCTTGCCCAGCATCGTCTGCAGCGCCCGGCCCATCGAGTCCCTGTCGGAGAGGGGGCGCGCCTCGACCGTGAGGTCGCCCGCCGCGATCGCGTTGGCGATCGCGGCCGTGTCGTTGAGGCTGGCGGTCATGCGGTTCAGGGCGGCCACGAGGTCGCCGATCTCGTCCCGCGAGGTCACGGTGATCGTCGTGCCGAGGTCTCCCACCGCGACGGCCTCGGCAAGTGAGACCGCCCGCAGGAGACCGCGCGCGATCGAGACGGCGAGCCAGGTGGCGATGATGAATCCGAGGAGCAGCGCCCCGGCGACCGTGGCGATCAGGATCGTCCGCCCGTCTCGCGTTTCCACCCGGGCGTGCTCGGCCGCGTCGGCCATCTGCTGGGTCTCGTACTGAGCCAAGGCGTCGATGGCCTGCAGGGTCGCCGTGCTGGCGGTGACGTAGTCGCCCGCAGCAAGGTCGGCGGCGCGGATGGTCGCGCCGTTCTCGACCGTGGCCAGGGCCTTTCGGAACGAGGCGATCCAGAGGTCGAACGAGGGCCGGACGGGCGGCCCCTGGCTATGGTCTCCGGCCATACCGTGCTTGGACTCGGCCAGGGCGCGGAGCAGCGCGTCGAGCCTCGGCGCGAGGTTGGATTCCAACGTCCGCGCGGCTTTTACATGCTGCTCCAGCGCGGGGTAACTGATCGCCCCGGTGGTGGCCTTCAGGCCGCCCCAGGCCCGTTCGATCTGGATCTGGAATGCGGCGACGGCGCGGGCCACGCCGGCGTCGGTCCCGGCCTTCGCCGAAACAGCCTCGAGATCCGCCTGCAGGGCCCTCAGTGCCGGGATGCCGACCGTTTCGATCTCGGTCCAGGTCCGGACATTGGAATTGACCTGGGTCAGCGTGACGACTTGGCCGGCGATCACCGCCTGCTTCTCGAGCCGGCCCTTGACCTCATCGTAGAGCCGCAGGCCCTTCTCGGTATCGATCTGATCCTTGATCTTGGACAGCTTTGCCTGGACGGCGCTGCGCCTCTCCGCCGCTTGCTTGGCGAAAACCGCCATCTGGTCGTCGTCGACTGCGATCACCGCGGCGCGCGTCAGCGATATGGCGTTGAACAGATCGGACTTGGCCTCCAGCGCGAGGGTGTTCAGGTCCGCGCGGCCGAGCACGTATTGCAGGGCCGCATCGGTATTCACGAGCTTGTAATAACCGACCCAACCCGCCAGTCCGACGAGGATGAGCATGACGCCGAACCCGGCCGCGAGCTTGGCTTTGATTGAAAAGCGCATCGACAATCTCCAAGCACAATCAATTTAATATTTGTTGCATGTCCGGAATAATGACGAACTCTTCCCCGGACTTTACAATGGAACGGATGTATTCGGGCCGCCACGACGTGCCGATCGTCGGAGCCGGCTGGCGGGTCTCGAGGGGCACCGAGGTCACCTCGAACACCTTGTCGGCCACGAGTGCGACCAGGGTCGGGTCGCCGTCGAGATCCAGCTCGATCACCACGAACCGGGTATCGGCCGTCGCGGCGTCCATCGGCATGCCGAAGCGCTCGCGGATGTCGGCGAGCGGCACCACGTTGCCGCGCACGTTGACCACGTGGCCGAGATGCGGCCGCGCCCCGGCGACCCGGGTGGTCGGGATGGGGTCGATGATCTCGCGCACCATCCCGGCCCCGAGCGCGAAGGTCTCGGTGCCGATCCGCATCATCACGACCTGGAAGGCGTGGCCCTGCTCGATCGCATCGACGAAATCGGTCATCACGCCACCTCGCGGTATTCGCGCAGCCCGTCCGGGGCGGCGCCGATCTGCCCGCCGGCCATCAGCTGGGCCGGGTCGATGATGAGGGCCGCGGTGCCGTCGCCCAGGATCGTGGCGCCCGAGAAGGTCGTGACGTCGGCGTGCAGCTTCGACAGCGACTTGATCACCGTCTGGTGATTGCCGAGGATCTGGTCGGCCACGAGCCCGAACCGGGCCTCGCCCACCGAGACGATGATCACCTTCTGGTAGCGGTCGGGCTCGCCGGCCGCCGCGAACAGGGTGCGCAGCCGCAGGAACGGCACGAGGTCGCCGCGGATGTTGAGGAAGTCCCGGCCGCGGTCGCTGCGCCCCCCCTCGGGCAGCTCGACGCATTCCTCCACGGCCGCCAGCGGCAGCACGTAGCGGCCGTCGCCGACCCGGATCAGCAGGCCCTCGATGATCGCGAGCGTCAGCGGCAGGCGCAGCACGAGGGCGGTGCCCGCCCCCGGCTCGGTGGTGATGTCGATCGAGCCGCGCAGGGCCTCGATGGTCCGCTTGACCACGTCCATGCCGACGCCGCGGCCCGACAGCGACGAGATCGCTTGGGCCGTGGAGAAGCCCGGCGCGAACAGGAACTGGTAGACCTGCTGGTCGGTGAGCGGGGTGCCGGGCGCCACCAGCCCGCGCTCCTCGGCCTTGGCGCGGATGCGCGCCACGTTGAGCCCGGCGCCGTCGTCGCGCACGCTGACGTGGACCTGGGCGCCGACATGCTCGGCGCTGAGCGTGATCCGCCCGGTGGCGCTCTTGCCGGAGGCGCCCCGGCGGGCGGGATCCTCGATCCCGTGGTCGATGGCGTTGCGGATGAGGTGTACCAGCGGATCGGCCAGGCGCTCGATCACGGTCTTGTCGAGTTCGGTGTCCTCGCCCTCGGTCACGAAGGTCACGGGCTTGCCGAGATCCCCCGACAGGTCGTGGACGAGGCGCCGGAACCGGCTGAACAGGGCCCCGATCGGCACCATGCGGATGCTCATGGTGGTGTCGCGCAGCTGCGCCGACAGCCGCTCGATCTCCTCCGCGATGGTCTGGAGCCCGGCATCGGCGTGGAGGCCGGCCAGCTGGCTCAGCCGGGCCTGGGCGATCACCAGTTCGCCGACCCGGTCGAGCAGCTCGTCCAGCCGCTCGGCCTCGACCCGCATGGTGCTGGCCGCGCGCGGCTCGGCACTGCGGGCGGGGCCGCGCCGCCCAGGTGTTTTTGCCGCCGGCGGCGGCACGGTCGGCGGCCGGGCCACGGGCGCAGGCGCCGTCTCCGACACCGCCGGCACGGGGGCTGGCGCGGGGGCTGGCGCGGGGACGGGCGCGGGGACGGGCGCGGGAGCCGGCACCGGCGCAGATGCCGGCGCGACGGCCGGCAGGGCGGACCGCTCCTGCTCTGGGTCCGGGACGCCCGGAGGTGCGTCCTGGGATCCATGCAGCAACGGCGCCAGGGTCAGCACCATGTCGTCGCGCGCGAACAGGAAGACGTCCTCGATCGCCTCCCGGGTCGCGGCGCCGCACAGGGTCACGTCCCAGCCAAGCGCCAGGCTTTCCGGGTCCAGGGCGCTGAGGTCGGGCAGCGCGTCGAGGCGGGGCACCAGTGTGCAGGGGCCGAGTTCGCGCAGCTCGTCGAGCAGCGCCAGCGGGTTGGTGCCGTTGCGCAGCACCTCCGGGGCGAACGCGATCCCGATCCGCCAGCCTGCGGCCGGCTCGGGCGCGTCGGCGATCGACTTCGCCCCCTCCTGCTGCGCCGGCTGGGCCTGCGCGCGGCCGACCAGGCGCTCGAGCTCGGCCAGGATCGCATCGCCGATCACCGGGGCGGTGGCCTCCGGATCCTCGATCAGCGTGCGGATGTAGTCCTTCGCCGAGAGGGAGACGTTGACCAGCTCGGCGCTGATCGGCACCGCGCCGCGCCGGACCAGGTCGAAGGCGGTCTCGAAATCGTGCGTGAAGGCCGCGACCCGGTCGAAGCCGAACATCGCCCCCGATCCCTTGATCGTGTGCAGGGCCCGGAACGCGGTGTCGACCAGCGCGGTTTCGCCGGGCCGGTCGCCGAGGTCGAGCAGCGTGGTCTCAAGGCGGTCGAGAAGCTCATTGGCCTCCGCCAGGAACACCGCGCGTGGATCGTGATCAGTCATCGTCGAGCGGATCCCGTTGCGCCGTCTTCGAAAATACCCGGGCGATCACGCGCCCACCGAGGACGCTGCCCAAAGGCTATACCCCACGATAGAGCCGAGATCAGGTCTATCAATCAGGCCACACCATACTTTAAACCCGTTAAAAAATGAAGCGCTTTGTCCATAAAAAATCTCGGATCTGCGCTTTTCCAGCGCTAAAATACGTTTCTTTAAGAAACCTAATTTTGGTGCGATGAACAAAATCGGCTCTCGATTGCAAAATATGGAGACCTACAGCGAGATTAATCTAATAATTCCGCAGACTAATCGCCAATTCTACATAACGCCCTAGATTTTTTGCATCGGATACGCCCATCGCGCACCGAAGACGGGCGCGAAGTCAGAACAGGTCGATGCCGGCCAGAGGATCGTCGTCGTGCAGCCGCGCCGGTGCCGCCTGGCCCAGCAGGCGGTGGGACATCCGCTCCCGGACCTCGCCGAGGGTACACCCGGCGATCATCGCGGCCGCCCAGTCCCGCTCCGACCCGGCGCCGGCCTCCGGGGCCGCCGGAAGCGCCCGCAGGATCGCCTGCAGGTTCTGCATCCGCTGCTTGGCGAGGTCTTGGAACTGCATGGCCACGATCGCGCCCGAAACGTCCTGGGTGATCGCCTCGGTGGTCTGCACGGTCTGGCTCAGCACGCCGGCGAATCGCGAACTCTGCTCGACCAGGGCCTGCATCACCAGGCGGACCCGGGCGTCGGCGTTGCGGCTCTCCTCCGACATGTCGATGGTGGCGATGTCGTGCAGCAACGCGTGGCTGCTGCGCAGACCGGTGGCGATCGAGCCGATCTGCCGCTTGATCACCCCCGACAGGGCGTTGATCGTGCCGGCGAGGCTGCGGACCTCGTCGGCGACCACCGCGAACGCCTTCCCGGCCTCCCCGGCCCGGGCCGCCTCGATCTTGGCGTTCAGCGCCAGCAGGTTGGTCTGGCGGTTGATCTTCTCGATCTCGGCGATGCTGCCGTCCACGGAGGACAATTCGCCGAGCACGCCGTTCAGCGCATCCCCCATGGTGGCGCCGCGCGACGCCATGAAGCCGATCCGGTCGTTGAGCATCGCCAGGATCTCGCCGAGCGCCCCCGCGACCTCGGCGAGCGGCCGTTCGGCCCCGTCGATCCGGACCGACTGGACCGCCGTCACCAGCCCCTGCACGATCTCGGACTGGCCCCGCGTCGTCGTGGCGATCCGCTGGAACCGGTCCGACACGCCGTGCACGTCGGCCTCGACATCCGCCGAGATGATCCCGAGCTCGTCGATCAGCGCATCCAGGGTCCGGCGCTGGACCTCCGACAGGCCGAGCCGCGCCTGGAGCACGTCGGCGGCCGCGCCCCGGCCCTCCGGACGCACCACCACAGGCTCGGCGGCGGTCTCGGCGACGGTGTCGGCGACGGCGTCGGCCCGGTCGGACTCTTGAGCCGCGCGCGGATCCGCTGCGTCCGCCCGAGCTGTCCTGAGATTCGCGCGCCCCCAGAAGGCCATCACCGTGTATTCCTCGGACTCTGCCAGATCTTGCCGGGGACAGGCTTGAACGCAGGACTATCAATCATCGGGTTCCTAGCCGCGTCATCTGAATGAAAAGTTATGCTCCGGGCAGTCTGACCTCCGATCATGCAGATGATGTGACTCATTGTGCTTTGAAGCGATCATCATCTCAAGAAACGTCAATATCAATACAAGCCGCGTATTGGTGCTGAAATACAGTCGGATACCAGTCACAGCCGAACCGGTATGCCGAAATAAAACCAATGAATTCGGCAAATATAAAACCGCTTCGCCGGTCCGGTCGAGCAGTTTTCAACAGGAATTGCAGCGCGACGGGTCGGACAATCATGGCTGTTATGGTCAGCTCAAGGAAACTTTAACGGGCGCGACTCTTTATGCGTACGGCTGCAGCCAGTCCGGCCGCGCCTCAGCAGCGGATTGCTCATGGCCGAACACCTCACCCTCACGATGCCGGCCGATTGTACGCTGCGGACCGCGCAGGCGCTCCAGGACGATGTGCTGGCCGCCATCGAGGGCGGGTCGCGGCTCGTGCTGGATTGTGCCGCGATCGAACGGACCGACATCACCTTCGTCCAGCTCGTCGCCGCGGCCGCCCGGACCGCCGGCCGGCGCGGCCTCACCCTAGACCTGACCAACCTGCCCGACCCGGTCGTGACGGCGTTCCGGCGCGCCGGCATCGCACCGCACGCCCCGTTCGACGCCGCTCCCGCTCTCTGATCCCAGGACCGCGCCCCACCATGGCCACCGTTCTCGCCGTCGACGATTCGCCCAGCATCCGGCAGATGATCAAGATCGTGCTGAGCCCCGCCGGCCACACGGTGATCGAGGCCGCGGACGGCGCCGAGGGTCTCGCCAAGGCGAAGGCCGGGGCGATCGACCTGGTGATCACCGACCTCAACATGCCGGTGATGAACGGCATCGAGATGATCCGGCAGCTGCGCACCGTGCCGTCCTGCGCGGGCGTGCCGATCCTGTTCCTGAGCACGGAATCGGACGAGTCGGTGAAACAGCAGGCCAAGTCCGCCGGCGCCACCGGCTGGATCACCAAGCCGTTCAAGCCGGAACAGCTCCTGGCGGTGGTGTCGAAGCTGATCCGGGCTTGAGCCGCCGCCTCTCCCGAGCGGTCCACCGGATGCACACAACAGGGCCGTTCGGCGGCAAGCCTCGGAAACGCAACGCGTTTCCCCCGCCCCCTTGTGACTGCGGGTCAGACAGGGGAGAATTTTAATCTCCGCTCAGGGCGGACGGCTCAGTCTTTTTCTCGTGACGACCTGACCGATACAGCCCCGCGCCGTCATTCCGGGGCTGCGCGGCGGAGCCCGGGATCCAGAGACGCCGGCGTATTAAGCTCCTGCACCGACGGCGGTTCTGGATCCCGGGCTCGCCTGCGGCGCCCCGGAATGACGGCGCGGGTGATCGCGTGTGGGACCCACCCTCGGGAGATGAATCGTCCAGCCCGTGTAACCCCGATCCCGCCGCGTGCGGGAATCCACAGGCCCGTGTGGATGACGGCGGCAGCGGCAACGTGGGATCGGAACGGGGACCCGACCGGCACGTTGACCGGCGCAATCACGAACCAATCACGGCGTCTCACACAGTTCGACACAGCGGGTCGGGTACAGAATGGGCGGTCAGCCACCAGGGTCCGGAATGGCTGCGCCGCCGGCGGCCGACCAGGCGGGAGATCCGTCGCACGGGGCCGCTTTGACGGGCAGCGTCGCGCTGGGCGACAGCTTCCGGCGGTTCGCCGACGTGGTGCCGCTGATGCTGTGGCGCTCGGACGAGAACGGCCACGCGGTCCACCACAACGAGTGCTGGCTGGAGTTCACCGGCCGGCCCCTCGAAGAGGAGCTGAGCGTCGGCTGGCGCAGCGGCCTGCATCCCGAGGATTTCGAGCGCCACGCCCAGATCGTCTCGGAGGCGTTCGCGGCGCGCTCGCCGTTCACGGTGGAATTCCGGCTTCGGCGGCACGACGGCGTCTACCGCTGGCTGCTCGACACCGCCCGCCCGCTCGTGGAGGACGGCCGGTTCCAGGGCTATCTCGGCACCTGCTTCGACATCACCGACCGCAAGCATGCGGAGGAGCATATCGAGCAGGCGCTCGCCGAGAAGGAGGCGCTGCTCGCCGAGGTCTACCACCGGGTCCGCAACAACCTCCAGGTGATGGTCAGCCTGATCGGCTTGTACGGGCGGGCCGCCCCGGAACCGTGCCGCGGCAGCTTCGAGGCGCTGGGCCAGCGGGTGCGGGCGATCGCCCTGGTACAGCAGCACCTGCACGAGGCCCCTCACATCGCGTCGATCGACCTGCACGACTACCTGCACCGCCTGGCCTCGGGCCTCGGGCAGCTGCGCCGGGCCGGACGGATCGGCGTGCAGGTCGGCGGCTCCGGGACCGGGCTGGTCGAGCCGCGCACCGCCAACGCCCTGGGCATGATCGTCGCCGAGATCGTGGCCGAGTGCCTGGACGCCACCGCCGAGCACGTCGCCTGCTCGATCGCCATCGAGATCGAGCGCGCGGAGGGGCAGCCGCTGCGCGTCTCGATCGTCTCCGGGGTGAGCGAGATGGCCGCCACCGGACGGTCCAACATCCCCAAGCTCGGGCCGCGCCTGATCGCGGCCTACGCGGCCCAGGCCGAGATCCAGGTCGCGGGCGATGCCAGCACGGCCACGCCCCTGATGCTGACCCTGCCGCCGACGCAGCCGCCGGAGACCTGATCTCCGGCGCCGCGCCCCCTGGTGGTTCGCACGGGAGTCGCCAGATCTCCCCCAGCGCCGTATAGCGGCCCCGCCCAAATCCGGATCCGGTCCACCATGGTTCCCCCGATCGACACCATCGTCGAGAATTTCGCGTTCATCGACGATTGGGAAGAGCGCTACCGCTACCTGATCGAGCTGGGACGCGCCCTGCCGCCGCCGGACCCGGCGCTGCACGCCGAGACCAACAAGGTCCAGGGCTGCGCCAGCCAGGTCTGGATCGACCTCGACGTCGACCGCTCGGACTCGGAGCCGCGCCTGCGTATGCGCGGCGACAGCGACGCCCACATCGTGCGCGGCCTCGTGGCGCTGATGATCGCGCTGTTCGACGGCAAACCCCTGCGCGAGGCCGCGGAGACCGACGCGTTCGCACTCTACACCAAGCTGGGCCTGGGCGAGCACCTGACCCCGCAACGCTCGAACGGCGTCCGCGCCATGGCCGACCGGGTCCACCGGGATTCGGTGCGGTTCCTGGGGGCCGAGGCGTAGGATCGGGCCGACTCGGCCGGCCCCTCACCCGCGCGGGCTGGCGCATTCCCGCATCGCCGGATGCAAAGGGTGAAGCCGAGACCCCTCCGGCGTCCGCACCGGTCCCCCTCACGCCCGCCACAGCCGCAACCGCCCGTGGTCCGGTCCGGTCGCCTCGCGTGCCAGGCCGTAATGCTCGGCCAGCCGCCCCAGGGCGATGCGGACCACGACCTTGGCCGAGCGGGCCGGCCAGCGGCGCTCGGCCTCGATCCGCTCCAGGCCCTTGAGGAAGCCGCACAGGTCGATCAGCAGCCCCGACAGGTCGCCGCCCACGGCGTCGAGGGCGCCGCGGACCCGCTGGCGCGCGGCGATCACCTGGTCGGAGGCGGCGGCCGGGTCGCGGGCGCTGCCGCCGTCGACCCTGGGGGCGCCGAGTTCGATCCCCATCCGGGGCAGCATCGCGGCCGTGGTCATGTCCCGGCGCAGCCGCTCGCCGGCCTCGAAGGCGGCCGGGTCGATCAGCGGTGCGCCGTCGCCGCCCCGGCGCCGGACCATCCAGGCCAGAGGATTTTCCGAGGCGTTGCGCAGGGTCGGCTCCGGCCCGCTGCCTGGCTCGACCGTGAGATCGTGGTGCTGGGCCAGGAACGCCATCCCGTCCGGGGCCGCGCCGCGCCGCAGCCGCGCCTGCCCGGCCGTGCCGAGCGTCAGCCGGGTGCCGCCCGGGTTCCAGGCGGCGAGGTCGGCCTCGACCAGCGCCTGCCCGGCCGCGCAGGAGAAGCGTCCGCTCCCCACCGAGACCCCGTCGCCGCCGCGGCGGACGAGCAGCCCGTCCTCGGTGAGCGGATCCGGCCGGGCATAGGCCCCGGCCTCCCCGAGCCGGGCCAGAAGCCGCGCCGCCTCGGACGTCAGGAGCGTCCCGGCCGTCCCACGCGCCGCCGCCTTCGCCCGGCTGGACTTCGCCTTTTTGTTCATGTTTTGTTCCAATCCCGGTACGCAAGGCCCGTCACCACGCCTACCGGCCGATCGGCCCGATTGTCAAGGCTTATTTACCTAATACGGGATTCAGGTCCGACGCTGTCCCGTCGGCGGCCGGCGGAGGATCTCGGCGATCTCCGCCTCGGACTTGCCCCGGACCGCGTAGCCCAGGTCTTCGAAGCGATCGATCAGCGTTGCGCTGTCGGCGGCGGAACGCGCGGCCCATTCGGAGAGGGCGGCGTTCACCCGCACGATGTCCTCCGCGGGATCGCCGTCCTGCGGGTCGGGAATGGCGTTCATGCTCAGCACCTCGGCGCCGGACGGGGGTTCGATGGCCTCGCAGGAAGCGCGCCATCGCAACCCAACGTCCGACGGCGTCCCGGTTTCCCGGCTCGCGGTCCCGGTCGGCTCGCCCTCAGGCGGCGCTCCGGAAGGCGTCGGGCCGGCCCAGCCCGATCGCCTTGGCGAGTTCGGAGCGGGCCTTGGCGTAGTTCGGCGCCACCATCGGGTAATCGGCGGGCAATTTCCACTTCGCGCGGTATTGCTCGGGGCTCATCCCGTACTTCGAGCGGAGATGCCGCTTGAGCGACTTGAACGTCCGCCCGTCCTCCAGGCAGACGATGTAATCCGCCGTCACCGAGCCCTCGACCGGGACCGCCGGTTCCGCCCGCGCGTCCACCGGGCCGGCATGGTCCTCCGCGACCCGTTTCAGGGCCGCGTAGACATTCCCGAACAACGGCCGCAATTCGCCCACCGGGACGGCGTTGTTGCTGACATAGGCCGCCACGATATCGGCCGTCGCACCGACGAGATCGATCCCGTTCCTGTTCTCTTCCACCACGTCCCCCCGATTTCCTAAGAAGCGTGCGTCTCGCTTCTGCCCTCGCCAGTTCAAGCAGCGCCTGATGCAGGCATCGGGACAGAGTGGCACCCGGCACAAACAAGCGGCCCCAGGCCGGGAGTGCACCAATCGATCCCTCATACGAAGGTACAACAGGTGGTTTTGTATTACAAGTTAGAACATCATTACGGATACGCGTCGATGTTTCGGTTGCGCGATACTTAAAGTTCCGCCATCCCATCTAGAAGTAGACCGTCATTTTCTTGAAACCTACCTAAAGTTATGTCCTGGCCGGTTCCGGCGTCGCGGCGGCTTGCGTCCCGGCCCCGGGCGGGACACATCCCCAGACCGGGCGTGACGGAACCCGGCGGGAGAGACGATGACGGATATCGGGCGCGGCCTTCTTGCTCACCGGACCGGGGCGCCGGTCGCCGAGATCCGGCCACGGCGCTTCAGCGTCCACGGCCGGGAGATCGTCGACGACTACGCGTGGTTGAAAGCGGAGAACTGGCAGGCGGTCCTCAAGGACCCCGCCGCCCTGCCCGACGACATCGCCGCCTATCTCAAGGCCGAGAACGCCTTCGCGGAGGCCGCGCTCGCCGGCGCCGCCGACCTGCGCAAGAATCTGGTCTCCGAGATGCGCGGCCGCATCCAGGAGGACGAGAGCGGCGTGCCCGATCCCGACGGGCCCTACGCCTATTACACCCGCCACCGGGAGGGCGGGCAGCACCCGCTGGTCTGCCGCCGGCCCTCGACCGCGCCGAACGTGCCGGAGTCGGGCCCCGACCCGGACGAGACGATCCTGATCGACGGCGACCGCGAGGGCGAGGGGCTGCCGTTCTTCGAGATCGCCGCCGCGGTCCATTCCGACGACCACGGCCGGCTCGCCTGGAGCGCCGACACCAAGGGCTCGGAACTCTACACGATCCGGGTGCGCGACCTCGCCACCGGGCTCGACCTCGACGACCGGGTCGAGGCCACCTCCGGCGAGGCGGTCTGGGCCGCGGACGGACACAGCTTCTGGTACGTGGCCCTCGACGCCAACCACCGCCCCGCCAAGGTCATGCGCCACCGGATCGGCACCGGGCAGGCGGACGACGAGACGCTCTACACCGAGGCGGATGCCGGCTACTTCGTCCATATCGGGCGCACCCAATCGGGCGCGTTCCTCGACGTGACCGCGAGCGACCACGAGACCTCGGAGGTCCGGCTGCTCGACCGGCACGCGCCGTCGGCCGCCCTGCGCCTGGTGCAGGCGCGCGAGCCGCTGCTGATCTACGACGTCGAGCACCGGGGCGACCGGCTCTACATCCGCACCAACGCGGACGGCGCCGAGGACTTCAAGATCGTCACCGCGCCGCTCGACGACCCGGGCCGGGCCAACTGGACCGACCTCGTGCCCCACCGGCCCGGGGTGATGATCCGCCACCTGCACCTGCTGGCCGGCCACCTGGTCCGCCTCGAGATCGAGAACGCGCGGCCGCGGATCATCGTGCGCGACCTCGCGGATGACGGCGAGCACACGGTGGCGTTCGCCGAGGAGGCCTACGCGCTGGGCCTGCGGGGCGGCCACGCGTTCGACACGGCGACGATCCGCTTCGTCTACTCGTCCATGACGACGCCGTCCGAGACCTGGGACTATGCCTGCGACAGCCGCGAGCGGACCCTGCGCAAGCGCCAGAGCGTGCCGTCCGGGCACGATCCGGCCGCCTACGTGACCCGCCGGCTGTTCGCCACCGCCCCGGACGGCGAGCAGGTGCCGATCTCGCTCCTGCACCGCCGCGACCTGGCGCTCGACGGCTCGGCGCCGCTCCTGCTCTACGGCTACGGCTCCTACGGGACGCTGATGCCGGCCAGGTTCCGCACGAACCTGCTCAGCCTGGTCGACCGCGGCTTCGTCTACGCGATCGCGCATATCCGCGGCGGCACCGAGAAGGGCTGGCGCTGGTACCTCGACGGCAAGCGCGAGAAGAAGCCCAACACCTTCACGGATTTCATCGCCTGCGGGCGGGCGCTGATCGCGGCCGGCTACACGGCCGAGAAGCGCATCGTCGCCCATGGCGGCTCGGCCGGCGGCATGCTGATGGGCGCGGTCGCCAACCTCGCCCCGGAGCTGTTCGCCGGCATCGTCGCCGACGTGCCGTTCGTGGACGTGCTCAACACCATGCTGGACGCGGAATTGCCGCTCACCCCGCCGGAATGGCCCGAATGGGGCAACCCGGCCGAGAGCGTGGCGGCGTTCGAGACGATCCTGTCCTACTCGCCCTACGACAACGTCGCCGCCAAGGACTACCCGGCGATCCTGGCGCTCGGCGGCCTCACCGACCCGCGCGTGACCTACTGGGAGCCGGCCAAATGGGTCGCCCGCCTGCGCGCCACCCTGACCGGCGGCGGCCCGATCCTCCTGCGCATCAACATGGAAGCCGGCCACGGCGGCGCGGCCGGCCGCTTCGACCGGTTGGAGGAGGTGGCGCTGATCTACGCCTTCGCGCTGATGGTGGTGGGGAGGGTGTAGGGGCGCTACCTAAAAAGCTATCAGGATTGCAAAAAATTGAGCATTTTTGCAATCCTATGGCGCAGATTGCGCAAGATTAAATTCTTAGGCAACATTTAATTCGCCACACCCAAGTTCAGATGACAAATGACGAACATAGACCTCATGCTGCGGGTGACCAAAATTCTTTCGATGATCAATCAAATGATCTGTCAACGCATTCTTTGCGTCGTCAAGCTTACCTAGCTTCCAGTAGATCATCGCAACATCAAGCAGAGGAGCCGATGATATTTTATCTTTTTTGTATATAGATTCGGTTAGCTCTTCAATTATTGTGTACCGCGAACAAAATCTATTCAGAAATGGTATGCCAAACTCATTTATCAAGCAAATCGCTTTGTCCGTCAATAAATCAATATTATCAGATAGGTCCCACCAGATATCGTCATTCGACGCAATTAAACTGAGCCGGCGGCGAATCTGACAATGCGTGCAGTTCACGGAATTACGAGAACGTAGCTTAAAGCTCATTCTTTCGAATACTTCCGGCACAAATACAGCGATTTCTATGGTAAATTTTCCGTATAAATTTGGTCGCAGTTACAATATTTCCGTAGGAGATGGCGGCCCGACATTATATCTTCCCGCCTGGAAATCGATTAAATGCTGAATATCGCCATCAACCAATCTCATTAGACTTCGTCTTCTACTACGAAAATCGAATGATTTTATATTTTCAAATACATTTTTTTGAATTTTATTGAGCACTTGAACATGCTCTGATCCATATATCATTGAACTCAAATCCAGATAGGACAAATGATGGGTTAATATATTACTCGGATCGTTATAAATACCGCAAAATCGATCAGCCTCAAACCTTAAATTGCTTAGTTGGAGCAGCCATTTCGATATGAGGCGCGGAACACCACAAAATTACCTCAGGGCAATAAAGTCGTAAATTTTGCAGTCGCTGAATTTGCGAAACGTCGGATATACTTGATTATGGCCGTGCTTCCGGCGGCATTGCATCCTGAGGATGTGCGACCGCAGGGTTCTCGTTCGCTTCTCCTCGATCACGCATCTGTCGCGCCGCGTCCGCCGCCGCCTTGTCGGCGGCGGCCTTGAGGGCGGCGGCGCGGGCGCGGTCCATCTCGATCCGGGCCCGGCGGCGCTGGCGCTCGACCTGGTCGGCCTCGGTCAGCTCGATCGTGTCCAACTCGCGCTGGAGCACGAAGGCGGCGAGCCCGTTCGACAGGGCGCCGACGTCGAGCACGCGCTCGGGGGCCGCGAGGGACCCGGTGAAGCCGAGCTGGACGGCCGGGGGGCCGGCGCTCCAGCCGCGGGGGACCGGGCCGCCGGACAGGAGCCCGCGGGCGTCGAGCCGGCCGCCGCGCAGGTCGTAGCCGAGGGTGCCGGACCAGCGGGCGGCCCCGAAATCGAGGTCGAGGGGCCCGGCCCGCAGGACCCCGCCCACGAGGGTGGCCGGGCTGCGCGCGGGCGCCTTCGCCTGGGCGCCGGCCTTCGCGAGTTCCTCGGCCACCAGGGCCTGGAGCCGGCCTTCGCGGAGGGGATCGTCGATCTCCACCGCCCGGGCGAGCGCGCGACCGAGCGACGCCGGGTCGGCCCCCGGAACGCTCAGATCCTTGAGGGTGAGGCTGCCGCTGCCGGACAGGTTGTCGGCGAGGCCCGGGGCGGTCTCGGCCGTGGTGACGAAGCGCGCGGACGCGGTCAGGCGTCCGCCGATCGGACCGCCGGCCAGGGCGGAGAGGGCCACGTCGTCGAGGGCGCCCTCGCCGGTGACCGACGCCTCCGCGCCCCGACGGGTGAGCGTGGCCGAGCCCGCGATCCGCCCGCCGGCGAGCTTGCCCGTCAGGTTGCGCAGGGTCAGGACGCCGTCCGCAAGGCCGAGGGCCAGGCCGGCCTCCGTAGCGGCGAGGCCGCGGCCGAGGTCGAGGGTCGCGACACGGGCCTCGAGCGCGAGGGGGGCGAGCGCCTGCGGGACCGGGCCGAAGCGGTCGGCCTTGGCCGGATCCGGTGGCAGCAGCAGCGCCGTCGCCAGCTGCGGCACCGACAGGCGGTCGAAGCTGAGCCGGCCGCGCAGCGCCCCGCCCGGGGCCCGCTGCAGCCGGCCGCCCAGGGCCGCGCCCGCGACCGTCCCGGTGGTGTCGGCGGCGATGTCGCTGCCGTCCTTGGCGAGGACGAACGTCAGGTCGGCCGGCCACACGCCCGGCGCCAGGCGCGCGGCCCCGGCCAGGGTCAGGAACGGGGCGAGGTCGGCGGTGGCGGCCCGGATCTCGCCGGCCCCCGGCAGGGCGTCGGACCCCACCAGGATCGGCCGGGCGGTGGCGAGCTTCAGGCCGGCGAGCGTGCCGTCGACGGTCAGCGCGAGGATGTCGGCGTCCGGCCGCTCGGCGCTGAGGCGCAGCTCGGCCGGCTGCTGCAATCCGGGGATGTCGGTGCGCCCGAACCAGAGACCCGCCCGGGGGGCCGCGAGGGTCGCGGTTCCGCCCTCGATCCGCGTGCCGCGGCTCGCCAGCGTCAGGTCGAGGGTGCCGCCGCCGGCGCTGCCCTTGATCTGGCTGCGCAGGGCGTCGGACGCGCCGCCCTCCCGGTCCAGGGTCACGGCGAGGTCGAGGGGTGCCTCGCGCAGGAACGCGGGCAGCAGGCGGATCTCGCCGACCCAGACCCGTTCGAGCAGGCCGAGCAGCGGGGCCGCCACGGGGGCCTTCAGGCGGCCGGAGACGCGGCCGGTCCCGTCCGCGCCGATCCGGCCGGACAGCTTGGCGCTGGCGCCCGCGAGGTCGGTCACATCCAGGCTGTCGACCACCAGGCTCGACCCGTCCGACTGGATGCTGGCCGCGATCGTGCCGTTGCCGGAGCCGGCGGGCCCGTAGCGCACGTCCTTGGCCTCCAGCGTGAGGGCGAGGTCGTGGTCGCGCAGGCTGCCGAGCGTCGTCCCGAGCGGCGGCAGGGCGGCGATGTCGATGCCGCTGGCGCGGATCTGGGCGTCGAACCGCCCGCGCGCGCCGGCTTCCGCGGCGGTGTAGCGGGCGTTGCCGGTGACGCGGGCCGCCCCCAGCGCGAGGCGCAGGTTGCGCACGGACAGGCTGGAGGCGGCCGCCGCGAGGTCCGCCGCGGCCTCGACCCTGCGCCCGTCGAGGAGCGCGGTCAGGGGGCCCTCGACGCCGAGCCGGCGCAGGTAGCGCCCGAGCGGGTCGGAATCGGCCGCGACCAGCGCCACGGGACCGGTGAGGCGCAGCGGCGCCGCCTCGACCTGGCCGCTGACGGTCAGGGTCGCGTCGCCGGGTCCGGTCGCGGTCAGGCGGCGCAGCAGCAGGCCGCCCGCGCGCTCGACGGTGCCGGCGAGCGCGAGGTTCGACCATTCCTCGCCGCCCAGGACCGCGCTGCCCACCGACAGGTCGAGGTCGAGCATGGCCGGCAACCCGGCCCCGGCGCCCGGCAGCCCGCGGCCGATCAGGTTCTGGCCCTCCGGGGAGGTCAGGAAGGCGTCGAGGTCGAGCCGGCGGGCCTCCAGGGTCAGGCCGGCGCGCCATTGGCGCAGGTCGAGCCGTCCGGTGCCGCCCAGGCGCAGCGCCCGGCCGCCCGGATCGATCGCCAGCTCGACGCCCTCGAACCGGACCTGGGTGCCCCGGGCCTTGAAGCTGCCCCCGAGCGAGAACGGCAGGTAGGGGCCGGCCGCCTGGGTCGGCGGGCCGACCACCAGGCGGGCCGAGCCTTCGGACTCGATGACCGCCCCGTCGGACTCGGTGGGGACGAGGCCCAACCGGGCGTCGGCCTCGAAGCGGGGATGCGCGTCGCCGCCGCCGGCGATCTTCACGGCGAGCCGCCCGTCCGCCCCGGGGGTCCCGCTCACCGCCCGGAACGGGACGCCGCCGCTGGTGCCCTCGACCCGCCACGGCCCGACGAGCGCGGGGGTCTGCAGGTGCAGGTCCTGGACGTAGAGCTGGTCGGTCCGGCCGGTGGCCGGCACCTGGGTGGTCACCAGGAATTGCTGGACGTGCAGGTCCTCGATGGCGAAGTCGCGGGCGCGCAGGGCCTCGCCGAGATCGGGCGGGATCCGCAGGGCCTCGCTGGCCACCACCGGGAGCTTGATCTCGGCCCGTCCGATTCGCGTCTCGGTGAAGCGGAACTCGCCCTTCAGCAGTGGCGTCAGGGCGATCTCGGCCTTGACGAAGCGGGCGTCGAGGGTCGGGCGGGCCGGATCGGCCCCGAGATGCAGGCGGTCGATCCGCAGCCGCGGCGAGGGCAGGAGCCGGACCTCGATCCGGCCGTCGGTCCGGGCCGGCACCCCGAGGGACCGCGTCAGGCCCCGGTCGACGAGCGCGCGCTGGGCCTGCCAATCGATGACGGGCGGAACGGCCAGAGCCGCGACGAGAACCAGGATGACGGCGCCCGCCAGCGCGGTCAGAAGATCACGCACGCTACCCGTTCCGCACTCTTTTCCGCGCGGGCCGGCACCATCGCGATGCCCCGCCGTCGCGTGCCCCCCTGGGCAACCTGTCACCGGCCATAGCACGATAAGTCCCGGACGGCGCCAGAGGCGCTGCCGGCCGCGCCCCGCACGGGCGATCCCCCCTCGGAGCTGCAGCGGCTCCGGACCGAATGGCCTCGACGCCGTTCGCGATTTGGTCCAGGGAAGCGGAATGCAGAATGGCCCGCACGCGCAGCCCGCCGGGGACGGCGCTCCGACCTCCATCGCCGCCCGCGCCATGGGCGCCCTCCGGCGGGACGCCGCCGCCTATCTCGAAGGGCTCAACCCCGAGCAGCGCCGCGCCGTCGAGGCGACGGAAGGCCCGGTGCTGGTGCTGGCCGGGGCCGGCACCGGCAAGACCCGGGTGCTGACCACCCGGATCGCCCACCTGATCGCCACCGGCCGCGCCCGCCCGTTCGACATCCTGTCGGTGACCTTCACCAACAAGGCCGCCCGGGAGATGAAGCTCCGGATCGGCGCGCTGATCGGCCCCGCCGGCGAGGGCATGCCCTGGCTCGGCACCTTCCACGCCATCGGCACCAAGATCCTGCGCCGGCATGCCGAGCTGGTCGGGCTGAAGTCGGACTTCACGATCCTGGGCACCGACGACCAGCTGCGCCTGATGAAGCAGGTGATCGCCGACCAGAACATCGACGAGAAGCGCTGGCCGGCACGCGCCCTGGCCCACACCATCGACGGCTGGAAGAACCGCGGGCTCTCGCCCGATCAGGTACCCCCGGGCGAAGCCGCGTCCTTCGCGTTCGGCAAGGGCGGCACGCTCTACACCGCCTACCAGGCCCGGCTCGCGACGCTGAACGCCGTCGATTTCGGCGATCTTCTGCTCCTGTGCCTCAAGCTCTGGCGCGAGAACCCGGACGTCCTGGCCACCTACCAGGACCGGTTCCGCTACATCCTGGTCGACGAGTACCAGGACACCAACGTCGCCCAGTACCTGTGGCTCAGGCTGCTCGCGCAGACCCGCAAGAACATCGCCTGCGTGGGCGACGACGACCAGTCGATCTACGGCTGGCGCGGCGCCGAGGTCGACAACATCCTGCGGTTCGAGCACGATTTTCCGGGCGCCGTGGTGGTGCGGCTGGAGCGCAACTACCGCTCCACCGGGCACATCCTGGCCGCCGCCTCGGGCCTGATCGCCAAGAACGAGAGCCGGCTGGGCAAGACGCTGCGCACCGAGGACGAGCCGGGCGAGCGCGTCACCGTGACCGGCGCCTGGGATTCCGAGGAGGAGGCCCGCCAGCTCGCCGAAGCGATCGAATCCCTGCAATCCAAGCAGCACCCCCTGTCGGAGATCGCCGTGCTGGTGCGGATCTCGGCGCAGATGCGCGAGATCGAGGACCGGTTCGTCCAGCTCGGGCTGCCCTACCGGGTGATTGGCGGTCCGCGCTTCTACGAGCGGGCCGAGATCCGCGACGCGCTGGCCTACCTGCGCGTCACCATGAACGTCAGCGACGACCTCGCCTTCGAGCGGATCGTGAACACGCCCAAGCGCGGCCTGGGCGACGCCACCCTGCAGCAGCTCCACACCTTCGGCCGGGCCAACCGCCTGCCGCTGCTGATCGCCGCCCAGCGCCTGTGCGAGACCGACGAGCTGAAGCCCCGGGTCCGCGCCACCCTGCGGGCGCTCACCGAGAGTTTCTCGCGGTGGGCCCGGCTGGTCGAGACCCAGCCGCACAGCGAGGTCGCCCAGACCATCCTGGAGGAATCCGGCTACACCGAGATGTGGCAGAAGGATCGCTCCGCCGACGCCGCCGGCCGCCTGGAGAACCTGAAGGAATTCGTCCGCTCGATGGAGGAGTTCCCCGACATGGCGGCCTTCCTGGAGCACGTCTCCCTGGTGATGGAGGCCTCCGAGGCCGAGGGCGCCGAGCGGGTCTCGCTGATGACGCTCCACGCCGCCAAGGGCCTGGAATTCGACACCGTGTTCCTGCCCGGCTGGGAGGACGGCCTGTTCCCCAACCAGCGGGCGCTCGACGAGAGCGGCCGGGCCGGCCTGGAGGAAGAGCGCCGCCTCGCCCATGTCGGCCTCACCCGGGCGCGCAAGCGGGCGAAGCTGTCGTTTGCAGTCAACCGGCGGATCCACGGCCTGTGGTCCTCGACCATCCCGTCCCGGTTCATCGACGAATTGCCGGAATCGGCCGTCGACGTGGTCGAGGCGCCCGCGCATTTCTCGGCCGGCGCCTCGCGGTTCGACCGCAACCCGACGCCGTTCGGATCGAGCTACGGCACGCCCGGCTGGCAGCGCGCCCAGGCCAACACCGCCTCCGGCGCCGGGAGCCGGTCCGGCTTCGGCACCGCGCCCGGCGGACGGTCGGGCGGCCCGCGCCAGATCGAGGGCGAATTGATCGCCAAGTCGAGCGGTACGCCGTCCGCGTTCAAGGACGGCCAGCGGGTCTTCCACATGAAGTTCGGCCCCGGGACCATCGCGGGCGTGGACGGCAACAAGCTCACCGTCGACTTCGACAAGGCCGGCCGGAAGATGGTCCTCGACAGCTTCATCCAGGCTGGATCGAGCTAGCCCCGCCGACCGGGCCCGGGCGTTCGCGGGCCACAGGGTCGGCCGGCTTCGCCCGTGCTGGCCGGACGAAGCGCGGTCGTGCCGGATGGCCGCGCCCGCCCGTGTCCCCGGCCCTCGACCTGATGCCATCTTGCCAGCGTCCCGGCATTTCCGGCGGCGCGGCACCGACCGTCACCCCCCGGTCACACCCGCCGCGCAAACGTCCCGTGCGAATCGCGTTGGTGCGACGCTTGCACAGCGTATTCGACCCCGGGCGAGGCGGCGTGACGCTCTCCACAGGCGAATAGCACGGGGCGGAACCTTCGGCATGGCGCCGGAATTAGTTTCGGAATAGTGTAACTCCGGGAGCACCAAGGTAAACGGCAGTTCATCGACAGATCCAGGTTGGCAAGTCCCGTTGGAGTGTTGATCCATGAAGCGACGCCGCACACGACTTGAACTGGTTGAAGACCGCACGCCCCGTATTCACCGCACCCGCTTCGACGAAGAACGCAACCTCAGCCCGATCCAACCGCTCACCGACCGCCAGGCCGAATATCTCGACGCCCTGGCCAGCGCCCCGCAGGTGATCGTCCTCGGGCCCGCCGGCACCGGCAAGACCTACATCGCCGGGACCCGCGCCGCCGACCAGCTCCGCCAGCGCCGCATCTCCAAGGTCGTGATCACCCGCCCGAACGTGCCCTCGGGCCGCTCGCTCGGCTTCTTCCCCGGCACCCTGGAGGAGAAGATCGCCCCCTGGGTCGCCCCGCTCACCGAGGCCATGAAGGAGCGCATGGGCCAAGCCGCCTTCGAGATCGCGCTCAAGACCGGCGACATCGAGATCGTCCCGTTCGAGGTGATGCGCGGGCGCACCTTCAAGAACTGCCTGGTAATCCTGGACGAGGCGCAGAACACCACCACCGCCGAGATCAAGATGTTCCTGACCCGGATCGGCGACGACTGCCAGGTCATCATCAACGGCGACGTCTCCCAGACCGACCTGCGCGAGACCTCGGGCCTGCGCACGGTGATGCACCTGATCAAGAGCCGGATGATGCCGATCCCGGTGGTGGAGTTCACCCGCGACGACATCGTCCGCTCCGGGATCTGCGCCGAATGGGTGAAGGCGTTCGAGGAAACGAATCTCTAACCCAGAAGTTGATGGCGGCGGGTCCTCGCGGGCCCGCCGTGCCCTCACCGGCACGAGACGACTCTCCGAACCTCCCGTCCGGGAGGATGAACCGGGCGCCATGCCCGGATATCAGAACATTGGAGTCTCCTCGTGAGGAAACTGACTTTCGCTTTCGCCGTGCTGGCCTCGCTGGGCGGTGCCGCCCTCGTCCAGCCCGCCAGCGCCGCCCCGGCCATGCCCTCGGCGATCGCCGCGCCGGACGCCGTCACCCAGGTCCGCGTGACGCCGATGGAGCGCCGTATGATGCATCGCCGCATGGAGCGCCGGATGATGCACCGGCGCATGGAGCGCCGGATGATGCGCCGGCACATGCACCGCCGGACGATGCGCCACATGTGATGCCGCGAAGCGGGGCCTCCGGGCCTCGCTTCCCCGCCTCCGGGCCTCGCTTCGCCGCCAGGACCGCGTTTCGGGCGTTGCTCCGCATCGAGCGGATTCCTATCTCGTGATCTCGAATCGCGCAGTCAGGCGGCCGAAGCGGCAGCCGGCCGATCCGGGAGACCACGATGCCCCCCTCGAACCGACTGTTCGACGACCTCGCCCGCCTGATGACCGACGCGGCCGGCGCCGCCCAGGGCGTGCGCCGCGAGGCTGAGACCGTGGTCAAGGCGCAGGCCGAGCGCCTCGTGCGCGACCTCGACATCGCCTCCCGCGAGGAGCTCGACGTGTTGCGCGACCTCGTGACCAACCTGCGGGCGCAGAACGACGCGCTCACCGCCCGGGTGACCGCCCTCGAGGCCAAATCCGGCACCGCCGCGGCCGGCGTGGCGGGGCTCAGCGAGGCGATCTGAGTCCGCACGGCAACGCTTCAGGCTTTTGCACAGGAAGCGCAGCCGACGATTTCGTTTCCTGTTCACCGAGCGTGACCTGCACTTTGTGTCGCGAGTCACGGCCGGTCTATAGTCAGGCATAGGGTGATTCGACGGCTGCCAGGCGATGTCCGCAGCGCTTTGACAGTCGATCGCGTCACCCCGGCCCGTCTCTGACGGTCGTAGCAAGTTCTCGGAGTGTTCTCACACTCCTTCTCGCGTCCCCGTCACGTCGGGCTGGATCGATTCCGGGCCGTCCCTTTGGATCGTCATGCCGCTTCTCCACGTCGACTTCCACGACCCTGACCGGAACGAGCATCCGCTCGACGTCGTCGAGCGTCTGGCGTCCCTGCGCGACTGGATCTTCGACCGGGCCGAGACCGACGAGATGTCGATCACCAGCCCCGGCCGGTGGACCGACTACCATGTGGCGTTCACCTGGATCGAGGATGTCGAGGCCCTGCACGTGGCCTGCGCCTTCGACCTCAAGGTGCCGGAGCGGCAGCGCACCGAGGTGCTGCGCCTGATCGCGATGATCAACGAGCAGCTCTGGATCGGCCATTTCGATCTATGGTCGAGCGACAGCGTGGTGATGTTCCGGCACGCGCTGCTGCTGGCGGGCGGCGCGGTGCCGACCCACCCGCAATGCTCCACCATGATGAAGACCGCCGTGGACGCCTGCGAGCGCTACTTCCAGGCGTTCCAGTTCGTGCTCTGGGCCGGCAAGAGCGCCCGCGAGGCGCTGGACGCCGTGCTGTTCGAGACCGAAGGCGAGGCGTGACGGCCGCCCCCGACGCCGCGCGGATGCCGCCCTCCCTGGTCCTGGCCGGGGCCGGCAAGATGGGCGGGGCGATGCTGGCGGGCTGGCTCGAATCCGGCCTCGATCCCCACGCCACCACCATCATCGACCCGGTGCCGTCCCGCGAGATCGCCGAGCTGTGCAGCGCGTGCGGGATCCGGCTGAACCCGGCGGAGGCCGAGCCCGGCGCCGTGCTGGTGCTGGCGATCAAGCCGCAGGGCCTGGAGGCGGCGGCCCCCGGCCTCGACCGGCTGATCGGCCGCGACACGCTGCTGGTGTCGATCCTGGCGGGCAAGACCGTCGCGGATCTGCGCGCCCGGCTGCCCCGGGCCCGGGCCGTGGTGCGGGCCATGCCGAACCTCCCGGCCAGCATCGGCCGGGGCGCCACCGGCGCCTGCGCGAGCCCGGAGGTGACGCCGGCCCAGCGCGACGCGGCCGACGCGCTGTTCTCCGCCAACGGCGCGGTGGCGTGGCTCGCCGACGAGGCCCAGATCGACGCCGTGACCGCCGTGTCGGGCTCCGGACCGGCCTACGTGTTCCTGCTGGCGGAGGCCCTGGCCGAGGCCGGGATCGCCGCCGGGCTCGATCCGGACGTGGCCCGGACCCTGGCGCGGGCCACGGTCTCGGGCGCCGGGGCGCTCCTCGACGCCAGCCCGGCCGAGGCGGCCGAGCTGCGCCGCAACGTCACCTCCCCGGGCGGCACCACGGCCGCGGCCCTCGACGTGCTGATGCGGCCGGACGGCCTGGCGCCGCTGATGCGCGAGGCCGTGGCGGCGGCCCGGCGCCGGGCTGCCGAGCTCGCCGGCTGACATCCGTGCGGCATCGCCGCGCGACGGCCCTGCCCATCGCCGCCGCCGTGCCTAGATAGGGGCTCGACGACCGACAGGAGCGGGCGACAGACCCATGACCGAGACCAGAGCCCCGTCGAAGCGTACCCGCAAGGGCGCGAGCACCCCGCAGGACGGTACGGCCCCGGATCAGGCCAGCCGGGCCGGCACGGCGCCGGAGACCTCCGCACAGCCCGAATCGGCGCATCCCGAATCGGCGCAGTCCGGCTCCGCGCCGAAGCCGTCGCCCCGCGAGGCGGCGGTCGAGGCGCTGATGCGGCTCGCCGCCGAGCAGCCGTGGAATGACATCGAGATCGGCGACATCGCCCGGGAGGCGGGTCTGACGCTTGCGGAACTGCGCGACCTGTTCCCGTCGAAGGGTGCGGTGCTCGGCGGCCTGACCCGGATCATCGACCGCAAGGTCCTGGAGGGCGACAGCGCCGGCCTCGAGGAGGAGCCGACCCGCGAGCGCCTGTTCGACGTGCTGATGCGCCGGCTCGACGCGATGACCCCCTACAAGCCGGCGCTCCGCCGGATCGCCTACGCGCTGCGCGGCGAGCCGCTGTCGATGCTGGCGCTCAACAGCGTTATGCTGAACTCGCACCGCTACATGCTGGCGGCGGCCGGGATCGACACCGAGGGGCCGCTGGGCCAGCTCAAGCTCCAGGGCGTTGTGATCGCGTTCGCCCGCGTCACCCAGGTCTGGCTCGACGACGAGGATCCGGCGCTCGCCCGGACGATGGCCAAGCTCGACAAGGAGATCCGCAACGGCGAGCGCCTCATGGAGCGCGCCGAGGATGCCCGTCGGCTGACCGCGCCGTTGCGCGCGCTCGGCCGGTCCCTCCTCGACCGGCGTCCCAGCGCCCGGCGCGCGCCGGACGGCGACGAGACGGATCCCGCGGCGGCGATCTAGCGCCGCGTTGGTCGGGACGTCGCAGAGCGACGCCCCGACCTTGCGGGTTTCATATCGCCCGTGAAAGGCGGAACGCACGCTCCTTCCCTTGCGGGGATGGGCAAGCGCCTCTTTGCAAGCGCTTGCCGCCGGACGCGCCGTACGAAGCCACGCGCGCCGCGTGCTGTGGTGCGTGCGACCAGCGCCTCCACCTCGGGATGGGGTGGAGGGAGGGAATCACCCGACAGCGGAACGAGCGCCCCGCGGCAGGCCGCGCGCCCGCCTCAGGCCGCCTGGATGCCCCGCAGGAAGCCGTCGACCTCCTGGCGGACCTTCTGGGATTGCGAGGCCAGCTGGGACGCCGCGTGCAGCACCTGCGTGGCGGCGCTGCCGGTCTCCCCGGAGGAGGCCAGCACCTGGGCCACGTTGGACGAGACGTCGCGGGTGCCGCGGGCGGCCTCGCCGGCGTTGCGCGAGATCTCGCTCGTCGCCGCCGTCTGCTGCACCACCGTCGAGGCGATCGAGCCGCTGATCTCGTTCACCGCCGCGATCGTGCGGGCGATCTGCTCGATCGCGGCGGCAGCCTGATGGGTGGCCGCCTGGATCGCCGCGATTTGGCCGCCGATCTCCTCGGTGGCCTTGGCGGTCTGCCCGGCCAGTTCCTTCACCTCGGCGGCGACCACGGCGAAGCCGCGGCCGGCCTCGCCGGCGCGGGCCGCCTCGATCGTGGCGTTCAAGGCCAGCAGGTTGGTTTGGCCGGCGATCCCCGAGATCGTCGTCACCGCGGCGCCGATCTGCTCGGAGGCGAGCCGCAGGCTGGCCATGGCGGTGTTGGTGGCCTCGGCCTCGTGGGCCGCGTGGCCCGCGACCTCGTTGGAGCGGATCACCTGCCGCTCGATCTCCTGCAGCGACGCGACCATCTGCTCGGCGGCGGCCGCCACGGTCTGGACGTTGGTGGAGGCCTGCTCGGCGGCGGCGCTGGAGGCCACCGCCTGGGTGTTGGTGTCGTCGGCGACCTGGGTCATCGAGCGCGCCGTGGCATCGAGTTCCGTGGCGGCCCCGGTGACGACCTCGAGCGAGGCGGCGACGTTCTGCTGGAAGGCGCGGACCAGCTGGTCGACCCGCTCGGCCCGGCTCAGGCGGGTCGCCTGCTCGGCGGCCTGGGCAGCTTCCAACTCGGCGCGGACGATGGCGTTCTGGCGGAACACGTCCACCGCCTTGGCCATCTCGGCCATCTCGTCCCTGGCCCTCGGCGCAGGAACCTCGACAGCGGTGTCGCCCTCGGCGAGGCGCTTCATCGCGTCGGTCATGCCGGCGACCGGCCGGATGACGCTGCGGGCGATCAGGAAGGCCAGAAGACCACCGACCCCCACGGTCAGGCCGATCAGGCCGATCTGCCCCCGCTGTGCACTCGCCACCGCGGCCGACGTCGTCGCCGAAATCTCGGCGACCTGGGACATCACCCTCGTGCGCGCCGTCTCGGCGTGCTGTTCGATCTTGTCGGTTTGCGACTTGATACCACGCTCGAAGGTCGCTTTGACGTTACTCGCCGCGTCGTCATAGGCAGTAACGGTGCCGGCATAGGTATCCAGCGCTTTGGCGATGGCCGTGACCATCGGCATGAGTGTTGCGCCGCCCGTCTCGAACGCCCGCAAGGCGGCGCGGGTCTGCTCGACAGCCTCCGCGAAGACGCCCCGATCCTCCGGACGCAGTCTGATCGTGAGGCGCGCGGCGGCGAGCCGGGTCCGCAGCACGGCGTTCTCGACCGCCTGAACCCGATAGATCAATGCGTCGTCGGCACGGTCGCGCGCCTCGGCGATCAGTGCGTCGGCGAAGCGCGTGAGCTGATCCCCACCCGCAAACATGGCGGTTCTGGTTTCGGTCAACGTCGAGCCGGCCGCCGCGAGTCGCTCCAGTCCCGGCCTCAGGGCCCGCGCCTCGTCGCGGATCTCACCGTAGATCTTGCGCCGCTCTTCACTCGGGGTCGCCACGAGGTGGTTGATGCTCGCGGCCTCGATCGCTTGGCGCATCTGCTCGATCGCGGCGACCTGCGCGGGATCCGACTCGAAGCGGTACTTCTCTGCGGCGCCGGTCAGGCGGAGGGCGAGGTTGCTGATCGCGAGGATCGACCGCGAACCTTGGTCCAGACGAGAGCGCGCGTCGTAATACCCGTCGATCGTGCTTTGCTGATGAAGCGAGAAGGCACCTATGCCGGCAGCGATCAGCACAAGCATCGCAAAGCCGGCATAGAGCCGGTGGCGGATTCCCAAGGTCACAGGCGTACAACTTTCATTGATGCGTACCATCGATGGGCACGGCACCCATAAAAGTCAGTCGAATGACATTCATGTGTCAAGATTAATTCGCAAATCACGATAATAGTTAAAAGATAAATTATCAAAATCTGATACTGGCGGGCCAATCATGCTTTGTGATGCGCCCCACATTCTCCAAATGCATGTTCGCCGCGTGCGTGATTTGATAAAAGAAAAATCATTATCTTTCTGATCCGGGCTCTTTCCGAAACGAGATGAAACTTATCGATACATCGAGATCAGCGGGCTGAATTATCTAGTTTTCAAATGCATAGCCAGGAAACTTTACGTGCCAGGTGTCGGCGACAAGCAGACGAACCAGGATGGCACCGGGTCAGCTTTTCGTGGTGACGACCGGTGCATCGCCGGCGCGCTCCCCGGGATCCGGGGGTACGGCACCCGCCCCGGACGACATCCCGACGCGCGGAATGGTGACCGATTCGACGCGCGGCGGAACCTCCCGACATCCACGCCGCGCTGGGTCAGGCAACAAGTCTCGGGGGTACGGGACTCGCGAATCGGTGGGCGGGATACAGGCCCGTCAGGCCGCGCGGTCGGCCAGCGCCTCGCGCATCAGGCTCGCGACCATCCCGTCCTGGAACTGCTCGCGCTGGATGAACAGGGCGTCCGGAACCAGCACCGAGGCTTCCTGCGGCGGCGGATCGATCGGGTCGCTGGACAGGACGATGCGCAGGCCCGGGCGCAGGGCCCGCGCCTCGACCGCGAGCTGCGCGCAGCACAGGCCGCCGCCCTGCAGGGCGGCATCCACCACCATCACGTCCACGGGCAGCCCGAGGGCCAGCACCGTCATGGCGTCGACGCCGCGGTCGCAGGCGGTCACCTGATAGCCCAGCATCCGGATCTCGGTGGAGATCTCGTCGCGCCACCGCTTATGGCGGCCGACGACCAGCACTTGGATCCGGTAGCAGACGCCCTGGGGCAGCCTGCCGGAGGCCGTCTCGACGTCGGTTGTGGGCATCGTCCGCACTCGACCTCGCTCTGGCATTGCGATGCACCATGCTATGCCGGGAACCGAGCCCCGCGCAAGTCTGCCGCCGCGAAGACGCCGCATTCGGCGGCGGCACTGCCCAAAGCGCGTGCAGCCTCACGCTTAGGCAGCAGCCCCGGGCGGCGGCGTGCGGTTGACGGCGCCGGGGTCGCGCGGGCAACACCGGGCCGCCGCGGGACGCCCCGCGCGCTGCCGGAGCTTTGAGTCGATGTCGTCCGCGAAATCCCCGCCCGTCTCTCCGCTGGCGCCGCGCGCGGTGCCGGAGCTGCCGCCGCTCCCGGGCGTGCGGATCGCCACCGCGCAGGCCGGCATCCGCTACAGCGGCCGGACCGACGTGCTCTACGTCGACCTCGCCGCCGGAACCCGCGCGGCCGGCGTGTTCACCCGCTCGAAATGCCCGTCGGCGCCGGTGGATTGGTGCCGCGAGGCCCTGGCCCACGGACCGGCCCGGGCCCTGGTGGTCAATTCGGGCAACGCCAACGCGTTCACGGGCCGGCTCGGCCGGGAGGCGGTGGCCAAGACCGTCCAGATCGCCGCGCAGGCGGCCGGCTGCGGCGACCGGGAGGTCTACGTCGCCTCCACGGGCGTGATCGGCGAGCCGCTGCCGGCCGAGCGCTTCGAGGGCGTGCTGGCCGACTGCGCCGCCCGCGCCACGGACGGCCCGGCCGCCTGGGCCGAGGCCGCCCGGGCGATCATGACCACCGACACCTTCCCCAAGCTCGCGACCCGGACCGCCGAGATCGCGGGCGTGCGCGTCACCATCAACGGCATCGCCAAGGGCGCGGGCATGATCGCCCCCGACATGGCGACCATGCTGGCCTTCGTGTTCACCGACGCCGCCCTGCCGCAGGCCGCCCTCCAGGCGCTGCTGAGCGCGGGCACCAGGACCAGCTTCAACTGCGTGACGGTGGACGGCGACACCTCGACCTCCGACACCCTGCTGCTGTTCTCTACCGCCAAGGCCGGCAACGCCGAGATCGCCGACGCGGCCGACCCGCGGCTGGCCGGCTTCAAGGCGGCGCTCGACGGCCTGCTGATCGAGCTGGCCCAGCTCGTCGCCAAGGACGGCGAGGGCGCGCGCAAGTTCGTCACCGTGCGGGTCACGGGCGCCGAGAGCGACGCCTCCGCGCACAAGATCGCCATGTCGATCGCCAACTCGCCGCTGGTGAAGACCGCGGTGGCCGGCGAGGACGCCAATTGGGGCCGGGTGGTGATGGCGGTGGGCAAGGCCGGCGAGCCCGCCGACCGGGACCGGCTCGCGATCTGGTTCGGCGACGTGCGCGTGGCCGTCCAGGGCGCCCGGGACCCGGATTACAGCGAGGACGCCGCCAGCGCGGTGATGCGCGAGCCCGAGATCGGGATCCGGGTCGATCTCGGGTTGGGCGAGGGCCAGGCCCGCGTCTGGACCTGCGACCTGACCAAGGCCTACATCGAGATCAACGGGGATTACCGCTCGTGAGGGCCGGCCTCGCCGGCCTTCTCCTGCTCGCCCTGTTGCCCGCCCGGGCGCACGCCGACGATGACGCGTGCAAGCGCCGCATCAGCGTCGTCGGGCACGCCGCGGAGGCGCGGGCACCGGACTTCGCCGAGGTCACGGTCGGGATCGAGGCGCGGGGCGCGACCCCGGCGGCGGCCCTCGACGCCGCCTCGAAGGCGGTAACCGGCGTCTCGGCGCAGGCGCGGGCGCTCGGCGTGCCGCCCGCCGACATCGGCACCGCCGCGGTGACGCTCCAGGCCGGCGCGCGCTCCGTGACCCGGCCGGGCGGCCTCGTCACCGAGGAGCCCGACGGCTACCGCGCCGGCAACACCGTGACCGTGCGCCTCGCCGACATGGACCGCCTGGGCGACCTGCTGCGCCAGGCGCTCGATGCGGGCGCGAACCGGATCGACGGGGTGAGCTTCGGCCTGCGCGAGCCCGACAAGGCCGAATCGGCCCTCCAGATCGCCGCCGCGCGCGATGCCCGGACCCGGGCCGAGGCCCTGGCCGAGGCGCTCGGCGCCAAGCTCGGGCCGGTCTGCGTGCTCACCACCGCGGGGGGCGCGGTCCCGCCGCCGCCGGTCTTCAGCCGGGCGCTGGCGGCGCCGATGGCGGCCAAGGGCCGGCGCGTCCCGGTCGAGGCCGGCACGATCCAGCTCTCCTCCGAGGTCTCGGCCACCTTCGCGGTGGCGCCGTGAGCGGGCCCGGGACGCCCGCCCTGCGCCTGTTGCTGGTGGTCGCGGTGGCGCTGGTCGACGTCGACGGCCGGATCCTGGTGAGCGAGCGCCCGGCGGGCAAGCAGCTCGCCGGCCTGTGGGAGTTCCCCGGCGGCAAGGTCGAGGCCGGCGAGCGCCCGGAGGAGACCCTGATCCGGGAGCTGTCGGAGGAACTCGGCATCCGGGTCGAGGAGCCGTGCCTGGCGCCCCTGACCTTCGCCAGCCACGCCTATCCGGACTTCCACCTGCTGATGCCGCTCTACGTCTGCCGGCGCTGGTCGGGCACGCCGCGCCCGATGGAGGGCCAGGCGCTCAAATGGGTCCGCCCGAAGGCCCTGCGCGACCTCGCCATGCCCCCGGCCGACACGCCGCTGATCCCGTTCCTGGTGGAGCTGCTGGGGGGGTAAAGCGGGCGAAAGCCGTCCTTTCGAGCGCGGAAGAAGGTACGTGCGCCTTCCCTCCCCCGCAGAGGGGGGAGGGAGAGGTGCCCGGGGTTGGCCTGAGCGCTCATCCGGCAGCGAGTCGGAACATCTCGGCCCGCCGACCTCCAAAACCTCACAGCGCCAGAATCCCCTCCACCACCTCCTGCACGGCGAGCGCTTCCGCGAGGGTGGCGAGATGGTGGGGTTCGCCGCGGGTCATGCGGGCGACGCCGTCGAGCTGGCGGCGCAGCGCGATCGGGCGAACCTCCGCGTTGGGCAGCGCGTCGGGGGCCGGGATGAAGGTCCCGTCCGGGGCGCGGCGCTCGGCGATGGCCCAGTCGCGCAGGCGGATCGCGCCGGCATCGCCTTCGAGCGTCCAGGTGTTGCGGTCGTCCTCCGCGACCCCGCCGACCCGGCCGGTGAGCGTGACCGGGACGTCGCCCGCCGTGAGCGTCACGTCGATCGCCCGCTCGGAATGGCCGGGTTCCGGGAACGCGACCGTGCCGGCGAGCCCGTGGAGGGGCCCGCACAGGCGGTGGCTGAGGAACAGGAAGTGCGAGACCACCTCGCGGGTGAAGCCGCCCTCGGCCCGGGCGTCGAGCCAGCGCGCCGCGTCGGCCTGCCAGGGGCGCGGCCAGCGGGCGAAGGCCACCGCGATGGTGAGCCGCCGGGGCGTCCCGACCGCGCCGTCGGCGATCCAGCGCTGCAGCGCCGCAACGCCGGGCGAGGAGGCGAACGGGAAGTTCACCGCCCCGGCCGCCCCCGCGGACGCCACGAAGGCGCGGGCCTCGGCGAGGTCGACCGCCAGGGGCTTCTCGCAGAACACGGTCCGGCCGGCGGCCAGCGCGGCCCGGGCGTAGCCGAGATGCGAGGCCGGCGGCGAGGCGACGTACACGCAGGCGCTCGCCGCCACGACCGCGGCGGCGTCGGCGACCCGCGGCACCGCCGGGAAGGCCGCTCCGACCCGGGCCAGGGCCTCCGGCGACGGATCCCACAGGGCGGCGACCCGAACCGGCGAATCCGGCGCCCCGTGGAGGGCGGCGATCAGGCGCTCGCCCATGATGCCCGCGCCGATGATCCCGAGGGCGAGCGGCGCGTCGGTCGTGGTCATTCCTGGTCCCTGTGCTGGTGACGGCGCCCGGTCAGATCCGGCCCTGCCGGGCGTCGAGGCTGAACGGGCCGGCCCCGAAGGCCGCGACCTGAAGCAAGCCGCCCGCCACGGCGAGGTTCTTCAGGAAATGGAACATCTGGTTCGGGTCTGCCAGCGCCGTGTGGAAGGTCAGGGCGGTGGCCACCGCGAACCCGGCGAGCCCGAGGGCGACGAGCCGGGTCCGGTAGCCGAGGATCAGCAGCAGGCCGCCCAGGACCTCCACCAGGGCGGCAGCCGCGAACGAGACCTCCGGCAGCGGCAGGCCGGCGGCCCGGATGGTGGCGAGCGTCGCCTCCGGGGCGGCGAGCTTGCCGACCCCGCTCACCAGGAACAGGGCGCTCATCAGGAGCCGGCCGGATACCGGCAAGAGGGCGGCGACGGCGGCGGCGGCGGGGGCGATCGGGGAAGCCATGGCGATACTCCGGTTCAAGGTGGGGACGTTGGCGCGGATCAGGCCGCGCCCGGTCGGGCGAGGCCGCGGATCCAGTCCGCCGCGAGGCCGACATCGGCCTGGGACAGGCCGTGGCCGACCGGCACGACCCGGTGCGCCACCGCGGCGCCGGCCGCTGTGAGCTGGTGGGCCAGCCGGCCGGCGTTCTCGGCGGGGACGATCGGATCCATCGCCCCGGAGAGCATCAGCACCGGCTTGCCCGCCAGGTCGGCGACGGGCGGCTCGGAGAGCGGCACCATCGGGCGGATCAGCACGGCGCCGGCCAGCACCTCAGGCGCCAGCATCAGCAGCGCGGCGGCGATGTTGGCACCGTTGGAGAAGCCGAGCGCCACGGGGGCGGCGATCCCGTAGCGCTTCCGCGCCGCGGCCACGAAGGCGGCGAGCTCCGCGGTGCGGAGGCGCAGGTCGGCCTCGTCGAACACACCCTCGGCCAGGCGCCGGAAGAACCGCGGCATGCCGTTCTCCGTCACCGCCCCGCGGGGCGACAGCAGGGCGGCGCCCGGGGCCACGATCCGGCCGAGCGGCAGGAGATCGTGCTCGTTGCCGCCGGTCCCGTGCAGGAGCAGCAGCGGCGGGGCGTCGGCGGCGCCGGGTTCGAACAGGTGGATCAAGCCGAGGGAATCTTGGGTCATGGCGACCTCACGGGTGGCATGGTTGGCGCCTCCGCTCCGTTCGTCCGGAGCGGAGGCTTCGGTCAGGCGACCTTCGGCAGCACCGCCTCGATCTGGGCCCGGTGCGGCTCCAGCCCGGCGGGCAGCTTCAGGGCGGTGCCGAGGGATTCCGCCGGCTCGTCGATGGCGAAGCCGGGGGCATCGGTGGCGATCTCGAACAGCACGCCGCCGGGCTCGCGGAAGTAGACCGACCGGAAGTACTGCCGGTCCCGCTGCTCGGTGACCTGGAGGCCGAGCCCGGCGAGTTTTTCGGCCATCGCGGCCTGCGCGGCGTCGTCGGCCGCCCGGAACGCGATGTGGTGGACCGAGCCCGCCCCCTGCCGGCCGGGCAGGAAGCCGCCCACCGCCCGGAGGGTCACGAAGCCGCCGAGCGCCGCGCTGCCGGCGAACCGGATCAGGTTGCCCTCGCGGGCCTCCTCGCGCAGGCCCAGCACCTCCGTGAGGATCGCGGCCGTTCCCTGTGCCGTCTCCAGGAGGAGCGTCACCCCGTGCAGGCCGCGGATCGCGTGCTCGGCCGGCACCTCGGCCGAGGCCCAGGCGGGCTCCGCCTCCGCGCCGTCGACGCCCACCAGCGCCAGCATCATCCCGTCGGGATCCCGGAAGCGCAGGGTCGGCGCACCGAACACCTGGACCAGCGGCTCGTGGGCGACGGCCTTCTCGATCAGCCGGTGGGTCCACCAGCCGATCGAGCCCCGGGGCACCCGGAACGCGGTCTCCTGGGTCTCGCCGATCCCGACCCGGCCGGGGGCCGCGTGCGCGATCGGAAAGAAGGTCAGGATCGTGCCGGGCTGCCCGGACGCGTCGCCGTAATACAGGTGGTAGGTGCCCGGATCGTCGAAGTTGACGGTCTTCTTCACCAGCCGCTGTCCGAGCACGCGGGTGTGGAAGTCGAGGTTGCGCATTGCCGGGCCGGAGAAGGCCGTGACGTGGTGGAGGCCGGACTGCACCATGACGCTGTCTCCCGAGAGGCCGCCGCGAGAAGCGCGGTGGACGTGTGTCGATGACGGCAATCTGGCCCTTGCCATCGGATCCGAAAATAGAAACGCTGGAAACCCATTGTTTCCGGAATGAGACCCATGCGGCTCCCCGATTTCGAGGCTTGGGCGGTCTTCGCCAAGGTGGTGGAGGTGGGCTCGTTCGGCCGGGCCGCGGACGACCTCGGCCTGTCGAAGGGCACCGTCTCGAAGGCGGTGGGCCGGCTGGAGGCCCGGATCGGCGCGCGGCTGTTCAACCGCACCTCGCGCAAGCTCGCCCTGACGGAGGCCGGCCACGCCGCCAAGGCCGGCGCCGCCCGGATCCTGGCGGAGGGCGAGGCCGCGGAGGCGCAGGCCGTGGCGGGCGCCGCGGAGCCGCGCGGCCTGGTCCGCCTCGCGGCCCCGATGACCTTCGGGGTGATGCACGTGGCGCCGCTGTTGCCGGATTTCCTGCGGCAGCACCCGGCGGTCTCGGTGGACCTGCACCTGTCGGACGCGGTGGTGGATCTCGTCGGCGGCGGCTTCGATATCGGCCTTCGGATCGCGGCGCTGCCGGATTCCTCCCTACGGGCCCGGCGGCTCTGCGCGATCCGGCGCTCGCTGGTGGCGACGCCGGCGTATCTCGACCGGCACGGGCGGCCCGGACATCCGGACGACCTCGCCCGCCACGCCTGCCTGGGCTACGCCTACCTGCCGACCCCCGACCGCTGGCGCTTCATCGACGCGGCCGGCGCGGAGGCCGTGATCGTGCCCGGCGGACAGCTGCGGGCGAACAACGCCGAGGCGCTGGCCCCGGCGCTCCGGGCCGGGCTCGGCCTCGCCCTGCAGCCGGACTTCATGATCTGGGACGACCTGGAGGCCGGGCGGCTCGAGCGGGTCCTGCCAGGCTGGTCTCCGCCCCCGATCGCGCTCCACCTCGTGACGCCCCCCGGCGACCCGCGGCCGGCCCGGATCACCGCGCTGCTGGGCTATCTGGGCCAGACGCTCGCCCAGGCGCCCTGGGCCGGTCCGGCGCCGGGATAAGGCCGCCGCCATGGGCGGCACGACCGGCCATCGCAGGCCTGCGGGGCTGAAATTCTAACGTGGTTGAATGCCGGTCCGGCAAGAGCGCGGGACAACCGCAATCCGACCATGTCCCGACGGCTGCTACACGTTGAATGATTTTATACAAAGTTTCTTGACTCGCACGATTGTATCTGACGAGATCGAAACTCTTGATGACCCGACCTTTCCAGGGATGGCCGGGACCCGAATCGATCGACGCGCGTCTGCTTCCGGCGTCGATCGGACCGATCCCCGGGCGTCATGGGAGGGATGCGGTGTCGACCGACGTTGGAACCGTCCTGCGGGTCAGGGCATCCGTCGCGCAGGGCCGCGTCGCCCGATGAGGACACCGATCGAGAATCCCCAGCGCCGCACGCCCGCCCGCGTCCGGCATCCGCGCCAACCGCGCGCCCGGCTTGTGCCCGTGAGCTCCGTCCGGTCGAGGCCCCGATGCTGACTGCGGTGCCCTCTCGCTCCGTGCCTGACCGCCTGCGCCACAAGACCGTGGCCGCGGCCGTCGCGGAATCCCTGCGCCAGAGGATCCTGACCGGCGAGTTTCCGGCCGGCACGCAGCTGCGCCAGGACGCGCTCGCCGAGGAGTTCGGGATCAGCCGGATCCCGATCCGCGAGGCGCTGCTGCAGCTCGAAGCCACCGGCCTGATCAAGATCATGCCGCATCGCGGGGCCGTGGTCTCGGGCCTGTCGGTGGAGGAGGTCGAGGACATCTTCGCCCTGCGCGTCCGGCTCGAGCCGGAACTGCTGGCCCTCTCGGCGCCGCGCCTGTCGGAGCAGGACCTCCAGGGCCTGCGCGACCTCACCGAGGAATACGGCACCGCCCTGGAGGCCGGCGAGATCCTGCGCTGGGGCGAGCTGAACCAGCGCTTCCATCTCGACCTGCTGCGGCATGCCGGTCGCCCGCGCTCGCTGACCATCGTGGCCAGCCTGCTGCAGGATTGCGACCGCCCGACCCGGCTGCAGCTCTCGGCCTCCGGCGACGTCGCCCGCGCCGACCGGGAGCACCGGGAAATCCTCGCCCTGTGCGAGGCCGGCCGGTTCGACCGGGCGGCCGACCACCTGCGCCGTCACATCGAGTTCGCCGCGCAATCCCTGATCGCCATCTACCGGCGCGCGCTCACGCCGTGAACGACCCCATGGCAGCGCCCGGTGGCGGGCCGACCAGCGCCCGCACCCTGCTGGCCGGGATGCCCTGATCGCCCCCACGCGGTGGTCGCACGGTAAAATCGGTTCGCGGTCGGCTGCCCCACCACGGATAGCGTGGCCGATGGGGCCGCGCTCCTGCACGGGATGGCTTCGGCCGTGCAGGAGCGCCATATCCCGCCTCCCGGTCCCGCCCCCCGCGCACCTGTCGCCCCGGCGCCTTGGTTTCCAAGGCTGTCGCGACTGCGTTAGGACGGGGCGCGCGCGGTCGCCCGGCGGGCGGCCTTCAGCACGGGTGGGGATGCCATGGCAGGCAAGGACGAAGCGACATGGCGGGTCGGCGTCCTGTTCTCACGCAGCGGGGTTAGCGGCATCACCGAGACCGAGCACTTCCTCGGCACGGCCCTGGCGATCGAGGAGATCAACACGGCCGGCGGCGTGCTCGGGCGGCCGATCGAACCGATCTGCTACGATCCGGCCGGCGACAACGATGCGTATCGGTCCTATGCCCGACGGATGCTCGCCGAGGACGGGGCCGAGGTGATCTTCGGATGCTCGCTCTCGGCCAGCCGCAAGTCGGTCCTGTCCACCGTCGAGCGGCACAACGGCCTGCTCTGGTACCCGTCGATCTACGAGGGCTTCGAGTATTCGGAGAACATCATCTACACGGGCGCGACCCTCAACCAGAACGTCTTCGCGTTGGCAGACTACCTCCTCCAGGAGCATGGCCCCCGGATCTTCCTGATCGGGTCCGACTACATCTACCCGCGCGAGTCGAACCGGGTGATGCGCGATCTGGTCGAGACCAAGGGCGGGACCATCGTCGGCGAACTCTACGCCCCCCTCGACGCCGACGATGCGGCCCATGTCGACATGATCGCCGAGATCCGCCACGCGGCGCCGGACGCGGTGTTCTCGACCGTGGTCGGGCGCGGCGCCGAGCGGCTCTACCGGGCCTACGCCGCATCGGGGATCGACCGGCGGCGCTGCCCGATCGCCAGCCTGACCCTGGCGGAGGGCCAGATCCGGGCGATCGGCCCGGACCTGTGCAGCAGCCACGTCCTGGCGGCCTCGTATTTCGCGGCCCTCGTGGGCGAGGAGAACCGGCGCTTCGTCACCGCCTTCCAGACCCGGTTCGGGTCTGAGCGCCCGACCAGCATGTGGTCTGAGACCGCCTACGCGCAGGTGCATCTCTTCGCCCGCGCCCTGGCGGAGGCCGGCACCCTCGATGCCGAGCGCCTCGGCGCCGCGGCTCTGCGGCAGCGCCTCGCGGCACCGGAAGGCGAACTCGCCTTCGATGGCGAGACGCGGCACGTCTGGCTCACCCCCGGCATCGGCGTCGCCCGCGCCGACGGGCAGTTCGACGTCGTCTGGCGGGCGCGCCGACCGGTGCGGCCCGATCCGTACCTCGCCTGGTCCCGGTTCGAGACGAACTGCCTGGACGAGGGGATGGCCGCGTGACGGCGCCCGCCCGCCGGATCCTGGACGACCTGAGGCGGGCGAGAGCCCTGGTCATCCATCCCAGCGACGAGGAGGGCGCCGCGCTTCTGGAGCAACTCCGGCGCCTCGGCTGCGCGGTCTCCCTCGCCTGGCCGCCGCCGGCGGCCTTACCGCCGGACATCGACACGCTGTTCATCCAGCTCGACGACGCGCAGGTGATGCACCTCCTGCCGTCGATCGAGGAGATCGAGCCCGCCGTCATCGCCATCGTGGCCTACGAGAGCCCGACGTCGCTGAAGGCGATCGCCGACGTCAACGCGCACGGGGTGCTGAACAAGCCGCTGCACCCGCGCGGGGTGCTGACCCAGTTTGCCCTGGCCCGCTATCGGCGCGGCTACGAGGGCCGGTTGATCAGCAAGATCAACCGGCTGGAGGAGACCATGAAGGGCCGCCGCACCGTCGAGAAGGCGGTCCGGCTGCTCGTGGAGCTCAACCGGATCGACGAGGAGGCCGCCTACAAGATGCTTCGGGACCGTGCCACCGCGTCCCGCGTGCCGATGGCGAGCGTGGCCGAGAGCGTCGTCTCGGCCCACGAGGCGATGAGCGGCCTCGGCTTGCGCATCGCGTTGGCGGAAAAGACCTGAATGCAGCAACCTGCCGCAAATATCACCTTGCGACCCGTCTTCAGGCGCGTATCGTAGTCTTATCGGGCAAGGTTGCCCCGCAGCAGCATTGCTGCATGACATCTCGGCTTTGGAGCCTCTGGTCCGCGGATGACGTCCGCGCCCAGGGGCTTTTTGCGTTTTGGAGCCATCATGATCCAAGCGAACGATCCCGCACGCCCGCCGTTACGGGTGTCCTGCATCCAGTTCGAACCGCAATTCGGTGCCGTCGCGGCCAATATCGCGCAGGCGTCCGATCTCATCCGCGCCGCCGTGGCGGAGGGCAGCCGGCTGATCGTCCTGCCCGAGCTCGCCAGCACCGGCTACGTGTTCGAATCCGACGCGGAGGCGGCCGCCCTCGCCGAGCCGGTGCCGGACGGGCCGACGGCCCGGGCCTGGGCGGCGCTCGCGGCGGAACTCGGCGTCCACATCGTGGCCGGCATCGCCGAGCGCGGGGACGGCGTCCTCTACAACGCCGCCGTGATCGTCGGGCCGCAGGGCTATATCGGCACCTACCGGAAGGCGCATCTCTGGGACCAGGAGAACGTGTTCTTCGCCAAGGGCGACCTCGGTTTCCCGGTCTTCGACACGGCGCTCGGCAAGATCGGGGTCGCGATCTGCTACGACGGCTGGTTCCCCGAAACCTTCCGGCAGCTCGCCCTCGCGGGCGCCGAGATCGTCTGCATCCCGACCAACTGGGTGCCGATGCCCGACCAGCCCGCGGGCGAGGCCGCCATGGCCAACACCCTGCACCGGGCCGCCGCCCACGCGAACGGCGTCTTCATCGCCTGCGCCGACCGGGTCGGCATCGAGCGCGGCCAGCCCTTCGAGGGGCAGAGCCTGATCATCGGCCCCAAGGGCTGGCCGCTGGCCGGCCCGGCGAGCCGCGACCGGACCGAGACCCTCTCGGCCGTGGTCGATCTCGACGAAGCCGGCCGCAAGGATTTGAACGCATTCAATTCCCTCCTGCGTGACCGCCGCACCGACATCTACGGCTGACCCCGCCGCCACCGCGTCTTTCCCAGGAGCCCATTCATGGTGACACGTTTTCTCATCGGCACGGCCGCTGCGCTCGTGCTCGCGGCCTCGGCTGCACAGGCCGCCGACGAAAAGCCCATCGTCATCGGCGTGCCGATCGGTCTGTCGGGGGCCAACAGCGTCGTCGCTCCCTCGGTGGTGCAGTCGGCCGAACTCGCGGTCGAAGAAATCAATGCGGGCGGCGGCGTGCTCGGCCGGAAGCTCGTCCTGGAGGTGGCCGACGACGCCTCCGGCGCGGCCGGCGCCCAGAAGGCCTTCGACGGCCTGATCTACCAGAAGAAGGTCGACGTCCTGATTTCCATGGAGACGAGCGCGGCCCGCAACGCCGGCCTGCCCGCCGTCACCAAGGGCCGCGTGCCGTACATCTACACCTCGTTCTACGAGGGGCATTCCTGCAACAAGAACATGTTCGTGGATGCCTGGGTGCCGGAGCAGCAGGTGCCGCCGGTGATCGACGCCTTCAAGGCCAAGGGCGCCAAGACCTACTTCCTCATCGGCAGCGACTACGCGTTCGGGCGCGGCATGCTCGGCTTCGCCAAGACCTACGCCGAGAAGACCGGCGGCAAGGTGGTGGGCGAGGAATACCTGCCGATGGACGGCAGCGACTGGACCGCGATCATCTCCAAGCTGAAGGAGGCCAAGCCCGACGCGCTGGTCACCTCGACCGCCGGCGGCGCGCCGAACGTCACGCTCACCAAGCAGCTGCGCGGCGCCGGCGTGTCGCTGCCCTTCGCCAACCTCGCGCTGGACGAGGGCACCGCCAAGAGCATGGGCGCCGACGCCGAGGGCGTCTACCTGTCGGCCTCCTACGTGACCGGGATCGACAGCCCGGAGAACAAGACCTTCCTGGCCGCCATGAAGAAGAAGTTCGGCGCCGAGCTGCGGACGCCCAACGATCTCTCGGTGCCGGAATACGAGGCGATCTACCTCTACAAGGCCGCCGTCGAGAAGGCGGGGGGGACCGAGACCGCGAAGGTGCTCGAGGCCCTGCCCACCGTGAGCGTGACCGGGCCGCGGGGCACGATCCGCATGAGCAAGCAGCACCACGCGCCCCTGACCATGTATCTCGGCCAGATCCAGGCGGACGGATCGGTCAAGGTCGCGGGCACCTTCAAGGATGTCGATCCCGGCGAGCAGTGCCCGAAGCTGCCGTGACGTGATGCGCCTCTCCCTCCCTCCCGGGGGAGGGAGCGTCCGGGATCGGCCGTCGGGCCGATCCGCTTACGCCGCGCGAAGACGCCGGCCCATCCGGAAGCTGCGATGCTGCTCATCCTCGACATCCTGACCACCGCGGCGATCCTGTTCGTGGTCTCGATCGGCCTCCTCGCGATCTTCGGCGTCCTCAAGATCATCAATTTCGCCCACGGGGCGTGGCTGACGATCGGCGCCTACTGCGCCGTGGTGACGGCCAGGCTCGGGCTCAATCCCTGGGCGGCGCTGCCGCTGGCCTTCGTGGTCGGCGCGGGCCTCGGCGGCCTGGCGGAGCACTTCATCATCCGCCCCCTCTACCGCAGGCCGCTGGACGCGATCCTCGCCACCTGGGGGCTCGGGATCGTGCTCGGCCAGCTCATCACCCTGGCCTTCGGCCGCGACGTCCAGCTCACCCCGAACCTGTTCTCGGGCACCGTCGCATTCCTCGGCGTCGATTATTCGGCCTACCGGCTCGTGGCCCTCGGCATCGCCCTCGTGATCGGGATCCTGTTCGCCCTCACCATCGAGCGGACGCGGCTCGGCCTGTCGGCCCGGGCCGTGATCATGAACGAGACCCTGGCCCGCAGCCTCGGCATCGATACCGGGCGGGTGCGCCTGGTGGTGTTCATGATCGGCGCGGGCCTCGCGGCGCTGGCGGGCGTCCTCCTGACTCCGCTGACCAGCGTCGATCCCAACATGGGGGTGAGCTGGCTGATCGGCGCCTTCATGCTGGTGATGGTCGCCGACGCGTCCTTCCTGGCGCTCGCGGCGGCCTGCCTCGTCTTCGGAGCCGCGCAGGTCCTGATCAGCACCTTCGTCAGCCCGATCCTGGGCAGCATCGCCGTGGCGGTGCTCGCGGCCCTCGTCCTGCGCGTCAGCCCGAAAGGTTTCTCCCGTGCTTGAGACGATCCCCGCCACGGAGCGCGCCGCCCTCTCCGGTCGACGCCTCGCCCGGACGGCGCCCCTCGTGGTCGCGGCGGTGGCGGCCTCGGCCCTCTGGATCGCGCCGGCGTTCCTCGACACCTTCGCGGTCAACGTGCTGACCCGCTCGATGATCTACGCGGTGCTCGCCGTCACGGTGGACCTGCTCTGGGGCTTTGCCGGCATCCTGACCTTCGGCCAGGCCGCCTTCTTCGGCGTCGGCGCCTACGCCGCCGCCATGATCCTGGGCGCCTACGGGGCGACCCCGCTCGGGATTGCCGCCGGCATCGCCACCGCGGTCGCGGCGCCGGCCCTGCTCGGCCTCGCGGTCGGGTGGCTGTCCTTCTATCACCGCTCGACGCCGCTCTACGCCTCGGTGATCTCGCTGGTCGTCCCGATCGTCGTGACGCAGCTCATCTACTCGGGCGGCGAGTGGACCGGCTCCAGCAGCGGCCTCGTCGGGTTCGACGTGCTGCCCTTCGAGATCGAGGACTATTTCCGCCTCGCGGCCCTGTTCCTGATCGCCGTCACGCTGGCGGCCTGGATCCTGGTGCGGTCGGATGCCGGGCGCGCCCTCGTGGCGTTGCGCGACAACGAGGCGCGCTGCGCCTATCTCGGCCTCAACCCCCGGCGCCTGCAGATCCTCCTGACCGCGGCGCTGGCCGCCGTGGCCGGGCTCGCGGGGTTCCTGTTCGCCAACGCGTCCGGCGTGGTCGCCCCCGAGAATGCCGGCTTCCTGTTCGGCACCGAACTGGTGATCTGGGTGGCGCTCGGCGGCCGCGGCACGCTGCTCGGCCCGGTGCTGGGCACGATCGCCATCGACTACCTCGCGGCGAACCTCTCCGGCGACCTGCCCTTCCTCTGGCAGCTCCTGCTGGGGACGGCCTTCGTGGCGATCATCATCCTGCTGCCGGGCGGGCTCGCCGACCTCGCCGGCCGGCTGTGGCGGGCGCTGCCGCTCGGCCGGACGGAGCCCGCCGCCCCCGCCCTGGTGGCGCGGGACGCCACCGCCGCCGCGACCGCGACGGATGCGCCGATCCTCAAGGTGGAAGGCCTGGCCAAAGCCTATGGCAGCCTGACCGTGCTCGAAGGCATCGACCTGGAGATCCGGGCGGGCGAGCTCGTCAGCCTCGTGGGCCCCAACGGCGCCGGCAAGACCACGCTGATGCGCTGCCTCAGCGACGGCACCGAGCCGTTCACCGGCGCCATCGCCATCGGCGGCACGGCGATTTCCGGCCTGACGCCGAACCGGATCGTCGGGCTCGGGGTCGGCCGCAAGTTCCAGGTGGCGAGCGTCTTCGAGAGCCTGTCGGTGGCCGATTGCCTACGGCTCGCGCGGGCCCCTCACGACGGGCTGAACCCGGTCGGCCGGGCTCCGACGCTGGGCCTGCCGCAGGCGGCCCTCGACGTGCTGCGGATGACCGGCCTCGACCGCCTGCTGACGCAGCCCGCGCGCCTCCTGTCCCATGGCCAGAAGCAGGCCCTGGAACTCGCCATGGTGGTGGCGCTGGAGCCACGGCTGATCCTGCTCGACGAGCCCACCGCCGGCCTGACCAAGGCGGAGCGCACTACCATCGGGACCGTCCTCAAGGCGCTGACCGCCGGGCGCCGGATCGCCGCCGTCCTGGTCGAGCACGACCTCGACTTCGTGCGGGAGATCTCGTCCCGGATCGTGGTGCTGCACCAGGGCCGCCTGGTTCTCGACGGCACCGTGGACGCGGTCGTCGGCTCCGAGCTGGTCCGCACCATCTATTCGGGAGGCGCCCATGGTTGAGGCCGCGCAACGCACCGCGCCGTCGGGGGCCGCCCTCGACCTCGATGCCGTAGCGAGCGGCTACGGCGCCGTCTCGATCGTGAAGGGCGTGTCCCTGGCGGTGGGAGCGGGCGAGATCGTCGCCCTCCTCGGCAAGAACGGCATGGGCAAGACCACGCTGCTGAAGACCATCCTCGGGATGGTGGCCCTGCGCGGGGGCAGGATCACCATCGCCGGACAGGGGCTCTCCGGGCTGTCCCCCGCCAAGCTCGTGGCGCTCGGCGTCGGCTACGCCCCCCAGGAGCAGCCGCTGTTCCAGGACCTGTCGATCCGCGACAACCTGCGCCTCGCGGTGCCGTCCGACCGGCACCTGCCGGAGGCGCTGGAGCGCCTGTTCGGCCATTTCCCGTTCCTGAAGGACCGGCTCGCCCAGCGCGCCGGCACGCTCTCCGGGGGCGAGCAGAAGATGCTGATCCTCGGCCGCGCCCTGATGCTGCGCCCGCGCCTGCTCCTGATCGACGAGATCTCCGAGGGCGTGCAGCCCTCGATGGTCGAGCGCCTGCGCGCCGTGCTCCTGGCGGAGCGGGCCTCGGGCCTGTCCATGCTGGTGGTGGAGCAGCACGTCGCCTTCGCGCTGGGCCTCGCCGACCGCTACGCCGTGCTCAAGCTCGGCGAGATCGTCGACAGCGGCTCGGCCAAGGGCCCGGATGCGCAGGCCCGCGTCATCGACCACCTCGCGGTGTGAGGCATGATGGAACTCAACACCTTCTCCATCGCCGCCCGGTGTCCCCGGACCGGGCAGCTCGGCGTCGCGGTGGCGAGCGCCGTGCCGGCCGTGGGCGGCCTCTGCCCGTACATCCGGGCGGGGATCGGGGCCGTCACCACCCAATCCTGGGTGAACCCCTACCTCGCCCTGCGCATCCTCGACGGGCTCGCCGGGGGGCAGCGATCGGACGCGGCCCTCGCGTCCGCGCTCGAGACCGACGACAGGCCGGACCTGCGCCAGATCGGGCTGGTGGATGCGGGCGGCGCGGCCGCCGCCTGGACCGGTGCCGGCTGCACGGCGCAGGCCGGGCACCGCACCGGAGCCGGATACGCCGTGCAGGGCAACATGCTGGCCGCCCCCGGCGTGATCGACGCCATGGCCGAGGCCTTCGCGGGCAGCGCCGCCTGCGACCTCGACGAACGGCTGATGCGCGTCCTCGAAGCCGGCGAGGACGCGGGCGGCGATCGGCGCGGCAAGCAATCGGCGGCGCTCAAGATCGTCGCCCGCGAGGATTATCCGTGCCTCGACCTGCGCGTCGACGAGCATGCCGCCCCCGTGGCCGAGCTGCGCCGCGTCCTCGCCGTGGCCCGGCGGCAGCTCGTGCCCTTCGTGGCCGGGATGCCGCGGCGGGAGGGGCCGGCCGGCGCGTTGCCGGAGGATGTCGCCGCGATGCTCCTTCGGTCTCCCGGCGAGCGGCCCGGTGCGGCGGCCGCGGGCGCGCTGGACCCGCTGCACGACATCGTCGGCCTGCCCCCGGAGGCGGCCGCACGGGTCGCGCACCTGCATGCGCAGTTCGCGCCGGTCCTGGCCGAGATCCGGACCCTGCGCGACCTCGACCTCGCGGCGGTCCATCCCCCGGTCGTCTTCGACCCGAGCCTCCCCTATCGCCGGGTGCCCCATGACTGACGCCATCTGGTCCCTGCCGATCACGGAGCTCGCCCGGCGGATCGCGGCGCGGGAGCTCTCGAGCGTCGCGCTCGTCGGCGCTTACCTCGACCGGATCGGGCGCCTCGACGGCGACCTCCAGAGCTTCGTGTGCCTGTCCTCGGCCGCCCTCGACGCGGCGCGCGCGGCGGACGAGGAGATCGCCCGGACGGGGCCGCGCGGGCCGCTCCACGGCATCCCGATCGGCATCAAGGACAATTACACGACCGCCGACCTGCCGACCCGGGCTGGCACCTCGGTCGACGCCCTGACCTTCCCGCGGGAGGACAGCCATTGCGTCGCGAGGCTGCGGGCGGCCGGCGCCGTGATCCTCGGGAAGCTGCGCATGCACGAATTCGCCTGGGGCATGGTCACGCCGCCGACGCGCAACCCCTGGGACCTCGCGCGGGTGCCCGGCGGATCCAGCGGCGGATCGGGGGCGGCGGTGGCAGCCCGGCTGTGTCCGGCGGCGCTCGGCTCGGATACCGGCGGCTCGATCCGGATCCCGGCGGCCCTCTGCGGCGTCGTGGGCCTCAAGCCGACCTATGGACGGATCGGCCGCTCGGGGATCGTCCCGCATTCCTGGTCCCTCGACCATGCCGGGCCGCTCACCCTGACGGTGGCCGACGCGGCGCTCCTGCTCCAGGTCCTGGCGGGCCCCGATCCGGCCGACCCGGCCGCCGCCTCCGTGCCCGTGCCGGATTACACGGCCGGGCTCGACGAGCCGGTCGGCGGATTGCGGGTGGCGGTGATCCGCAACCATTTCTTCGAGGCGGTCGATGAGGACGTCGCCGCGGCGGTCGAGGAGGCGATCCGCTTCTTCGCCGGGCAGGGCTGCACGGTCCGGGACGTCACGGTGCCCGCCCTGCGTTACGGGCTCGGCGCCATCTACGCCATCGAGCTGGCGTCCTCCACGGCCTATCACGACCGCAGCCTCGCGCAGGGCCACGTGGCGGGCTTCGCCGACGACGTCCGCGACCTCGTCGAGATGGGCCGGTTCGTGACCGGTCCGGACTACCTGCGGGCCGAGCAGGCCCGGGGGCTGATCATGGCCGAGATGGCCGCAACGCTGGACGACGCGGACGTGATCGTCACCCCGGCCTCGCCGCTGACCGCGTGGCGGACCGACGAGGCGACCGTGGCGCTCGCGGGTCGGCAGGAGAGCGTGCTGGCGGCGTCCTGGCGCCTCACCTACCCGTTCAATCTGACGGGGCTGCCCGCCATCGCGCTGCCCTGCGGCTTCGACCGGCGCGGCCTGCCGATCGGCCTGCAAATCGCCGCCCGGCCCTTCGCCGAGGGGATGCTTCTCCGGTTCGCGCACCGATACGAGCAAGCGCACGGTTGGTGGCATCGTGTCCCGCACGTCGGGGGGGAGCCGTGACCGCAAGGCGGCGACGCTGCGGCGGGCCCGCGTTCCTTGTGCCTCGTCACAGGTAACGCAGGCCGGGCCAGGACGCGCGGCGCTTGAGCCCGATCATCCCGTGACAGGCCGCGTAGAGGGGCAGCGAGAGCGCGGCGGCCATCAGCCAGATCAGCGCGGGGGAGCCGACCTCGATCCGCCCCGAGGACGCGACGAGACCGAGCGCGGCCGCGGCGGTCTGCAGGGCGCGCAACAGCAGCAGGTGCAGCAGATAGAAGAACAGCGGCGCACCGCCGAAGACCTGCAGCCAACCCGACATCGCCGCCGGGAGGCCCTCGAACAGCGCCAGCAGAACGAGCCCGAGGCCGAGCGTGGCCAGGAGGAAGTCGGCGGAGGGCGGATACTTGGTCAGGTTGAGGAAGGCCAGAACGGTGTCGACCATCGTCGCGCGGGACTGCCAGGGTACGGGATCCCCGTAACCGTTCAGGCCGCGCAGGACGACGAAGGCCGCGAGCGCGACCCCGCCGAGAACAACCAGCCGGCGCTGCCGGTCCTTCGCCGGCACGGCGCCGCAAAACCACGGTCCCAGCGCGTAGCCGGCCGCGATGACCCCGATCCAGGGCAGGACCGGGTACGAGGTCCGGGCCGCGCCCCATGGCAGGGGGATCAGCCCGCGCTGGTGCAGGATCGACCACAGGGCGTAGCCCGCCTGGTCCGACGCGACGGCGATCCCGTCGAGGGCGTTGTGCCCGAGCATGATCGCCAGCGCGACGCCCAGCAGCGCCACCGGCGGGAGCCAGAGCAGGCCCGCGAGGGCGATCATGCCGATGCCGATCGCCCAGATCACCTGCAGGTACAGGATGGGCGGCGGCAGGCTGGCGGTCCAGGCGAAGCTGACGAGGGTCACTTCCAGCACGATCAGGAGCAGGCCGCGCTTCAGCAGGAAGGCGGCGGTCGCCGACCGCCCGCCATGCGTCCGGCCGTACAGGCTCGCCGACAGGCCGGTGAGCAGGATGAAGACCGGGGCACAGAGATGCGAGGCGATCCGCGTCCAGGCGAGGCCGGCCGGGGTCACGCCGAGATCCATCGGGTCGCGAACCTGGGCGTGCAGGTAGACGAACTCGCGCACGTGATCGACCACCATCAGCAGCATCACGAGGCCGCGCAGGGCGTCGATCGAGCCGATGCGGTGCGATCGACGCGGGGATGGGGCGCGGCAGCCGGCATCCCCCGGGCGCAGGGGATCCGGCGGCGCGGCGGGCTCCTCGGCCCTGCGGGCCATCAGAACCGAACCGTGAACGAGCCGGTGAAGCGCCGCGGCGAGCCCGGATACACGCGGAACACGTTGAGCGAGCTCTCGTAGTACTGCGTGTCGAAGATGTTCTCGACGTTGAGGGCCAAGCGGACGTTGTCGAAGCGGTAATAGGCCAGGGCGTCCACCGCGATATAGGCCGGCAGGACGAAGCCCGAGCCCGCGGCATCCCCTGCCCGCTCGCCGACGCCGCGCACGCCGCCGCCGACGCCGAGGCCCTTCCAGTCGCCGCCCTGCGGTTCGTAGACCGCGAGCAGGCTGCCCGAGTGGCGCGGCACGTTGATCAGCGGCGCGCCCACCGGCAGCACGTTGTCCTTCGTCACCACCGCGTCGGCGAAGACGTATCCGGCCAGCACCTTCAGTTCGGGGGTCAACTGACCTTGCGCGGTCACCTCGAACCCCTGGCTGCGCACGGCGCCCGCCGCGATCGAGAAGCCGCTGTTGTTGGGATCGGGGGTGAGCACGTTCTCGCGCTCGACCCGGAAGGCGGCCGCCGTCAGCAGGAGGTTGCCGTCGAACAGCTCGGACTTCACGCCGACTTCGTAACCGAGGCCGGTCTCGGGTGCGAGCGGCGTGCCGCGCGTCACCGCCGCGGCGTCGGGGCCGATATTCGGGCGGAAGCTCGTGCCGACATTGGTGTAGAGCGCGAATTCCGGGATCGGGCGGTAGACGAGGCCGGCCCGCGGCGAGGCCGCCACGCGCGATTGATCGACCTGGCTGCGCGGGGCCCGCTCCCGGAAGGACTGCTCGAAGATGTCCACCCGCATCCCCACGAGCGCCCGCCATTCCGGGGTAAGGACGATCTCGTCCTGCGCGTACAGGCCGGTGTTGGTGACCCGCTCCAGGTTGTTGCGCGGGATGGTGATCGGCGGCAGCGCCTGCCCGTAGACGGGCGCGTAGATGTCGAGCGCGAAGGGGCTCGTGCGGAAATTCGAGCGGAAGTACTGCGTCCGGCTGTCGGTGCTCTCGCGGTCCAGCCCAAGCAGCACCGTGTGGCCGATCCCGGCCGTGTCGAAGCGCCCGAGCAGTTCGGCCTGCCCGATCGCCACGTCCCAGCGGTAGTCGCGCACGTTGCGGTCGCGCGCCACGGTGCGGTTGTCGGCGGCGAGCGAACGGACCTCGGCCGACTCGCCCGCCAAGTCGCCCGTGTTGAGGTAGGTCGCGAGCCGCATCTGCCAGGCGTCGTCGAAGCGATGATCGACGCGCACCTGCAGGGTGTTGTTGGTCTGATAGGTGCTCTGGCCCGGCTCCCCCAGGAAGCGTGAGATCGGCAGGAAGCCGAGCTGCTTGTTGATCGCGATCACCCCGCGGTCGAACACGATGCGGTTCTTGACGAACTCGGTCTCGACCGTGACGCGGGTATCCGGCGTCACCTGCCAGCTGATCACCGGCGCCACGAGCAGCCGGTCGCTGTTGACGAAGTCCCGGAAGCTGCCGGCGCCCTGGGCCGCGAGGTTGAACCGGTACAGGACCGTGCCATCCTCGTTGAGCGCGCCGCCGGCATCGACCGTCCCGCGCGTCAGCCCGAACGAATCGATCTGGGTGCCCATCTCGACGAAGCGCTGGGCGGTGGGCTGCTTGGTGATGAGGTTCACCAGCCCGCCCGGATCGCTGCGCCCGACCAGTCCGGCGCCGGGGCCCTTCAGCACCTCGATCCGCTCGATGTTCTGGGCATCGGGCGGCGGGGGCGTGCCGCGATTGAGCGGGAAACCGTTCTTGTAGATCTCCGAGGTCGTCACCCCGCGGATGGCGTAGCTGAACAGGCTCAGGCCGCCGAAATTGTTCTGCTGCGCGACGCCGGGGAGGTAGTTGAACACGCGATCGACGCGGGTGGCGGCGAGGTCGCTGATCACCTCCCGGGGGGCGACGGTGACCACCTGCGGCACGTCGATCTGCCGGGTCGGGGTCCGGGTCGCGCTGACGGCCCGGGTCGCACCGTAGCCCGGCGTCGGCCCGATCAGGCCGATGCTGTCCGACGCGGCCGTCGTACCGGGGGCTGGGCTGCCGCCGACATGCTCGACCGAGACCTCCTCCAGGGCGATGCTCTCCTGCGCCCGCGTCTCGCCGGCCGGCGAGCCCGCCGTCAGGATCGCCGCGAGGGCGACACGCGGGCTCTGGCGGCGGAAGGGAGACCGGGAACGGCTCCGCGGGCCCCGGGCTTTCGCGGAGGGATGGGTCGTGGTCGGCTTCGGGCGGACTGGCACCGGCACACTCATGGTTGTCGAGCCGGAGGCTTCAGCGTGAGCGCGTGCGGGCGACGGGCCCACGGGGCCGCGCCGTCCCTGCGTTCCGCCGGGGCACCCCGCCCGAGGGTCGTCGTCACGCCGAGGCAGGTCTCCTGGCTCGCGGGTCACGATCCCGGCCTGGTCTTCCCGATGCGACGCATCAGTGACCACGGGCGGCAGGGACTCACCGCTTACAGTTGCGGGGGCAGCTTCGGCCTTGCCCGTACGAGCGCACCGAATTCCCATCTTCGCCCGCGGACCGAAGCCCGCGGGAACCTTGGCCGCCCGATACTCGCCACCGCGCCCCCGGGGGTCAATGCCTCAACGACAGAATGCAATAACGTTACACACGCTGTGGTTTAAGGGACACATCGGCCTCCCGGTTCGCCAGCTCACGGTTTCGGCTCTGGCGGATGAGCGCGCCCGGGCAGCAGCGGGGCGCCGCCTTCCGGGGCCGGATCCGGGATCTCTTCCACGTGGCTGCGGAAGCCAGCGCCGGACGTCGGCCTGTCGGCGCGCGGTGGCGGCGAGACGGCCAGCAGGCAGCCCGGCCGAGACCGCGATGGTCTGCCAGGGACCGGACGGCGCGGCCATCCGGGCGTGTTCACCGTGCGGAGCCACCCGCAGGCGGAGCGCCAGGCCCGGGTTGGCCGCAGCCTCGTCCAGGAACCCGGACCTGTCCGGATCGAGTGGGTGTTGGCCCCAGACCGGGATGGACGCGCCGCCTCCACGCTCTTCCGATCCCGCTCGGCCGGAAACCGTAACGCAGCGATTCGACACGGCGTTCGATCCGTCCGGATACGGTCTTGCGTCCACCTGGGGCGGCCCCCGATCTGTTTCGAGACGCGGCCCGGATTGCACCCGCGGTGCCAGGGAGCGACGCGCCTCGGCGCGAGGCCGGGCGAACTCCGGGCCGCCGCCGGGCTCATCCGTATCGGGCGCGCGGCGTGGGCCGGGCGCGTCGAGACCCGCATCAGATCGGCGGGCTGCGAGCCCCCCGCGCGGGCTTCGCGGTGCGTGCCGGCCTCCGGTGGGCCCTCGGGGCGCGGCACCTGCGGCTTGGCTTCGACACCGGGTCGCGGCGTCGCGAACCTGAACGGCCGCAGGGGGTTTGCTTTCCGAAGAGCGCGGTCGGCACCGACGCGGTACGCCGCGCGGCGTGGAGAACATGATGATGGACAGCACCCTGGCTTCGGTAACGGTCCCTTCCCTGAAGGCCGCTCGATCGGCGCGAGACCGCCTGGCCCGTGCCGGGTTTGCCCGCAACAGCATCGACATCGAGCGGCATGGCGACGGGTTTGAGGTCTCGATCAACACGCGCGAAGAGAACAAGGCACGGGCCGAGCGTATCTTGACCGGATCGCCGCTGGGCAACGACCTCCGGCAGGCCGGGGAACAGGCGGCCGACTTCGTGCACGGCAACCGCTCTTTCGCCCTGGGCCTCGCCGCATTGGCCGGTTTCGCGATCTTCAGCCTGACGAAGCGCCGGTGACCCTCGTACCCGCCGTCAATCGGCTCGCGCGCCGGTTCCGTGCCGGCGCACCGTCACGACGCGTGCCCTCCCGACGAGGGTGCGGGTGCGGGATGGCTACCGGATCTCACCCCTCCGCGCTGAGAAGCCGTGGAGGGGGCGTGGAGGGGGCAGCGGGGTAAGCCCGCGTCTGCTCTAAGCCCGCCATCCGGCCTGCGAAGTCCGCGCCCGTCAGCGTGAAGCCGATCCCGCCGGGCGGCTCGGTTCCGGTTCGACCCGTCGCGAGGCGATGCTTGTGATGCGCAGTGTGGACCGCGTCCTGATCGGCCTCGGCCTCGCCGTCTGGCTGCCCGCCCTACCGTTTGCCATCGCGTTGGCCGTGGGCAATGGGGCCGGCTGCACGTTGAGCGAGAACGACGTCCATCCGTGCGTGATCGCCGGGATCGATCTCGGTCTACCCCTGACGCTGATGGCGCTCATGGGCTGGGTCGTCGTCGCGATGCTGCCCTTGATGGCCCTCACGCTGGTGGCGGGTGTGGTTTGGGGCGGCGTCCGCATCGGTCTGACCTGGCGGCGTGGGCGGGGAACACGCCGCGCTGCCGATCGTCCAGCCCCATAGCGGCGGTTGCCGCCCCGCGATTGTGACCGTTCCTGCCTGCATGCTACGCCCTGCGGAGCGGCTGAGCGAAACCTCGACGGATACGGCTCCATGGGCGACCCGACCGACGCATCACCCTGGTCCGCGCCGGGTCCCGCCGAAGGGCTTTGGGCATGACCTCCATCTCGGGTCTGCCCGCCTTCCTGCTCTACCTCGTGACGGCTGGGGGACTGATCGGCCTCTACCTTCTCGTCTACACGCTCGCCACCGCCCACAATGAGCTCGCGCTGATCCGGCGGGACGTGGCCGCGGCCGCGGTGGCGCTGGGCTTCAGCCTCGTCGGCTTCGCGTTGCCGCTCTCGGTGGCGATCTACAACGCCCAGTCCATCCTCGATTGCATCGTCTGGGGCCTCGTCGCCCTCGTCGTGCAGATCCTGATCTACTGGCTCGTGCGCCTCGCGGTGCCGGATCTGTCGCGGCGCATCGAGGACGGGCGGATGGCCGCCGCGGTGCTCCTCGGCGCGGCGTCCTTCGCGGGCGGCCTCGTGAATGCCGCCTCGATGACCGCCTGAGATGGCGGACGCGCGCACGGTCGGGCCCGCAGAAGACCCTGGCGAGAGCCGCCGGCGCAAGCGCTCGGCCGCGATCTCCCTCGTCCTGGTCACCGGGGCCGGAGCGGCGGCGCTCGGACTGGGCTGGCTGGATCCCTCCCAGAAGGAGGAGGACGCCCTGGTGTACGACAGCCTGTCCGCCTGCATCGGCCAGGGGCTTCGCACGGAGGAGGCCTGCACGACCGATTATGCGGCCGCCCAGGCCGCCTATTCCACGACAGCGCCGCGCTACCCCACCGCGGAGGCGTGCCGGGCGCATCACGGTCCGGACGGCTGCGTGGCGGGAGAGACGGTCGCTCCGGACGCAGCCGGCTCTTTCGTGCCCCTGATGGCCGGCTACATGATCGGGCGCACGCTGGAGCAAGGCCTGCCGGCCCAGCCGCTCTACCGGCACGCGGAGGAGACCCAGGCGGCCGGCGGAGGCAGCCGCGGCGGAGGCGGCTACTGCACCGGTTCGGGCGGCCGGGTCTACGCCGCGGCGGGCCGTCCGGCGACCCGCGTCGCGTCCAGCGTGGCGCGCACGACGGCGTCCGTACCGCGGATGGTGTCCCAGGGCGGGTTCGGTGGGACCGGGCGGGCGATCGCTTCGGCCGGCAGCCGCTCGGGCGGGTTCGGAGGCGGCTGATGCGCCGCGTGCCCATCCCGGAGCGTCCCGATTGGCGCGATCACGCGGCGCGGGCCGGCTTCGCCTTCCACACCTTCGACGACGAACCCTACTGGGACGAGAGCGCCTACTACGCCTTCACCCTGGCCGAGGTCGAGGACGACATCGAGGCGCCCACGCGCGAGCTCCACGCCCTGTGCCTCGCCTTCGCCGACCGGGCCGTGTCGGACGGTGCGATCCTCGCCTCCCTGGCGATCCCCGAGCACGCCTGGGACGCCATCGCGGACAGTTTCCGGCGGCGCGACCCTTCCCTCTACGGGCGGATGGACTTCTGTTACGGCGGGGCCGGCACCGGACCGGCCAAGCTCCTCGAATACAACGCCGACACGCCGACCGCCCTCTACGAGAGCGCCGTGTTCCAGTGGCTCTGGCTGGAGGACGGTCTCGCGCGGGGACGCCTGCCCGCGGGGGCGGACCAGTTCAACGCGCTCCACGAGCGGCTGATCGCCCGCCTCGCCGCCATGGGGCTCCCCGGCACCCTGGCGTTCACGTGCTATCCCGACGCGCCGGAGGACAGGGGCACGGTGGCCTACCTGCAGGATTGCGCCGTGCAGGCCGGGCTCGCGGCGCCGTTCGTGCCGCTGGAGGCGGTCGGCCTGTCCGAGGACGGGCGGTTCCTCGACGCCGCAGGCCGGCCGCTGGCCGCCCTGTTCAAGCTCTACCCCTGGGAATGGCTGCTCGCCGACGCGTTCGGCCCGGCAATCGGCGCTTCGCCCACCCGCTTCGTCGAACCGCCGTGGAAGGCCGTGCTCTCCAACAAGGGCCTGCTCGCCCATCTGTGGGCGATGGCGCCCGGCCACCCGAACCTGCTTCCGACCTACTTCGAGGACGATCCCGGCAAGGCGGCCCTGGGCACCTCCTTCGCGAAGAAACCGCTCGTCTCGCGCGAGGGCGCCAACATCCTGCTCGTGCGCGACGGCGTGCTCCTGGAGCGCGACGCGGGCCCCTACGGACGCGAAGGCTTCGTGCGGCAGGCGCTGGCGGAACTCCCCGCCTTCGAGGGCCGCCACGCGCTCGTCGGCAGTTGGATCGTCGGGGACGAGCCCTCCGGCCTCTGTCTGCGCGAGGGGCCACGCCGCATCACCACGGACCGGGCACGGTTCGTGCCGCATCTGATCGCAGGCTGAAGCGGGGCTCGTCGGCGACACCGCGACCAGGGCAGAACCTTCGACCGACCCGATGCCGGTCTTCATGTCGGCGCTCGCCGCCCTGGCCCCTCTTCGGGCGCTGCGGACGCCGTGACGGCGCCAGCCCCCGGCTGACCCATGCTCGACGCGTTGCCGATTGAGGCGCTTCCGCGCTCCGGGCCTCACACCGCGACCGTGTTTCGTCATGCCGACGGCGGCCGGATCGTCGGAGCGGCCCCCTCGCGTTGGCCGCCGAGCGGTCCCGTGCCGCCGTCCAGCAGCGGGAGCCATCGGGTTGCCCCGGCACGCGCACATGCATCGCCCGCCAACCGGTGCGCCACGCCGTGGCATTCGGGTCACACGGCGCTCGGAAACCGCATCTGTTCAACGGGCGGAAGCGCCCTGCGCGCCCCGCCATGCCCGCAGATACAAGCAATAAACATGCCACTTTAGAAATTTTGCCGGCGACAGCATTCAGACATGCCGAACAGATTTCGATGATCATTCTATATCAACACGGTTATTGATCACGCATCGCGTCTTTTTCAAAAACAACGCTCCACTTGCATCCCCTTTTTTCGAAACTAACCTGCGTGGATTCGCTCATTTTAACGCCTTAACTTTCGACAAAGACGATCTACGGCGGAAAATAAGCGACGTTGTTTCCCTTTTGCACCGGACACTGAGCGGTCAAGATGCGTAGACACACGTACGTCGATAGCACTTCACGGAACGGATCTAAGTGTCGGCGCTTGATCGCGACTGCACTTTACCGTTCAACCCTCGGTCTCACGGCCTTGGGTGCCTCGGTCTCGCACCATGCCCTCGCCCAGAGCTTGGCCAGCACCGACCCGGCGAGCTGGCGCACGACGGAGTACCGGGCGGATTGGGGCTTGGAGGCGATCCATGCGGCCGATGCCTACGCGGCGGGCTATACCGGCCTGGGCGTCACCGTCGGGGTGGTCGATTCAGGTATCTACAATGCACACCCTGAATTCGCGGATGGCCGGGTCAAACCTGTCACATTGACAGGAACATTCGGGTCGAGCGGCTTCTTCCTCATGGATGTTTACGGGCGACCGCAAGCCAATTCACCATCGTGGAATACCTTTACGAAGGGGCAGCCTTACACCGTTCCGGGCACGTACAACCCCGTCTACAACGATCCGCATGGAACGCATGTGAGCGGCACGATCGCGGCTTCCCGCGACGGCGTTGGAATGCACGGCGTTGCGTTCGATGCCAAAGTTTATGTTGCTGACACAGCAACAATCGATTTCACAAGGCATGGCTTTAATATCGATTACAGTTATTTTAAAAACGCTTACGAATCTGTGGCACTTACGGGAGCCCGCGCTATAAATACATCCTGGGGCGACCCGCCTCTACAAGACAACTATAATACGACAGCCGGAATGATGCGTGCCTACGCGACGTTTGCAGGGGGGAAATCTCTCCTCGACGCAATGGACGAGGTTACGCAGAGATATAATGTTATACAAGTTGTGATCGCAGGAAATACATCCTTCACAAATTCTGATATTCGAGCCTCGTTACCCTACTTTAGGCCGGCGCTGGAAAGCCGCTGGTTAGCCGTTGGAGCGTTGCAGCAATCTGACAGAAATAAATATGATCCAAACAGTCTATCTATTGCTTGGTACTCAAACAAAGCCGGAGTCGATAAATATTGGTACGTTGTGGCGCCAGGAAGTGGGATAACTAGTGCGACACCTCCCTATACGCAGGGTGCCGCATGGAACCCCAGCCAATGGGGTGTCAATGCTCGGCACCAGACTGGCTATACGACGGTAAGCGGCACCTCGATGGCCGCGCCGCATGCCACCGGCGCGCTCGCGGTGATCATGCAGCGCTACCCGTACATGACCAACCAGCAGGTCCGCGACGTCCTGCTCACCACCGCCTACCATCGCAATGCGGTCGACGGCGTCGCGGACGCCAACCCCAACGCTCCCAACGCGATCTGGGGCTGGGGCGTGATCGACCTGAACAAGGCCATGAAAGGACCTGGGCAGTTCCTCGGTCCCGTCGCTGCCAACCTTCCCACCGGCACCAGCGACACGTGGTCCAACGACATCTCCGAGGACGCGCTGATCCAGCGCAAGCAGGAGAACGACGCCGAGGCCGCGGCTTGGCCGGCGCGCAAGGCCGCCATGGATCCGAAGCTCACGCTTCCCGCCCTGCAGGCCTCCCTGCCGGAGACCTGGTCCGCCCTCGTCGGCGTCGTCACGGCGTTCCGCAGCGGCAGTCTGCCAGCCATCCTCGACGCCCTCAAGGCGAGCGACGCGAGCCCCGTCGGCAGCAAAGTCGTGACCGCCTTCGTCGAGACGAACGGGATCGGCTGGGCCTGGCCGCTCTCCGATCCGAACTTAGCTTACGCGCGCGTCAACATCGGCAACCGCTTGGCCCGCTATATCGTGGGGCTGAGCCGCGCCGACTTCACCAAGGTCGCCGCCGGTATCGCCACAGATTGGCAGACCGAGGTCCAGGTCGAGACCACGCGAGTCGCCTCCTTCGCGTCGATCCCGACCCGCGGCAGCCTGATCAAGCGCGGCGGTGGCACGCTCACACTCACCGGCACCAACACCTATTCCGGCGGCACCACCCTGGCCGGCGGCACGCTCTCGGTCGCCCGCGACGCCAGCCTCGGCGCCGCCGCCGCCCCGCTCAGCTTCGACGGCGGCGTCCTGCAGGTGACCGGCACCGGCTTCACCGCCACCTCACGCCCGATCACCTGGGCGAACGGCGGCGGCGGGCTCGACATCGCCGACCCGGCCAACACCTTCACCCTCACCCAATCGCTCACCGGAGCCGGCGGGCTGGCCAAGCTCGGCGCCGGAACGCTCGCGCTCTCGGGCACCAACACCTATGCCGGCGCCACCACCATCGCGGCCGGCACCCTCCTGGCCCGCGGCGGCCATGCCATCGGCGACCGCAGCGCCGTGCTCATCGGCGCCGGCGCCACCCTGGCGCTCGCCGACGGCGAGACCGTCGGCTCGCTCGCCGGTCAGGGCCGCGTCGCGCTCGGATCCGCCCGCCTCACCGCCGGCGGCGACGGCTCCTCCACCACCTTCGCCGGGACCCTCGACGGCACCGGCGGACTGACCAAGGCCGGCGCCGGCACGCTCACCCTGGCGGGCGCCAACACCTACACCGGCGGCACCACCATCGCGGCCGGGACCCTGCAGGTCGGCGCCGGCGGCACCACGGGCAGCCTCGTCGGCGACGTCGCCAACGCCGGCACCCTGGCGTTCGACCGCGCCGACGCCGTCACCTTCGCGGGCACCGTCTCGGGCACCGGCGACCTGGTCCAGCGCGGCGCCGGCACCCTCACGCTCACCGGGGCCCACAGCTTCACCGGCCTGACCACCGTGGCCGCCGGCGGGCTCAACCTCACCGCCAGCGCCAGCCTGGTCTCGCCGGTGGTCACCCTGGCCGGCACCACGCTCACCCATGCCGGCAGCCTCACGGGCGGCCTCACCAACGCCGGCTCCGCGCTCACCAGCGGCACGATCGCGGGCGGGATCACCAACACCGGCAGCCTCACCGCCACCGGGGGCACGCTCGACGGCGCCATCCGCAACGCCGGGCAGCTCGCCGTCACCGGGCCGGTCTCCTCGGATGCCGGCTTCGCCAACGCCGCCGGCGCCAGCCTGACCGTCTCCGGCCGCTACGCCCTGGCCGGCGGCCTCACCAACGCCGGCACCGTCGCGATCGCCGACGGCGGCCGCCTCGTCGCCGGCCGCGTCGCCAATGCCGGCCTGCTCACCGTCGCGGCCCAGGGCAGCGTGGTCGACGACCTCGTCAACACCGGCCGCCTGGTCAACGCCGGCGCCTACACCGCCGACGCGGTCAACGCCCCGGGCGGCACCCTGATCAACACCGGCCGCTTCACCACCGTCTCGGCCCCGTTCGCCAACGCCGGCACCCTGGTCACCACCGGCAGCCTCACCGGCGGGCTCACCAACACCGGCGCCGTCCAGGCCGCCGGCGTGCTCGCCGGGCCGGTGAGCAACGCCCCCGGCGCGGTGATCGCGCTCACCGGCCCCACCACCGGCATCGCCCGGCTCGCCAACGACGGCGCGTTCGACCTCGGCGGCACCGCCCTGACGGTGGGCTCGCTCACCGGCACCACCGCCACCGCCACGCTCGGCAACGGCCGGCTCACGGTCGGCACCGACGGCAGCGCGTCCGACTATGCCGGGCAGATCGTCGACGGCGGCAGCCCGACCAGCCTGACCAAGGTCGGCGCCGGCACCCTGACGCTGTCCGGGCTCAACACCCTCTCGGGGCCGATCAGCGTGCTGGGCGGCGACCTCGCGGTCACCGGCGCCCTGCCCAACGCCGCGCTCACGGTCGGTTCGGGCAGCCGGCTCACCGGCGACGGCTGGTTCGGCAGCCTGAGCCTCGGCGCCGGCAGCCTCCTCAGCCCCGGTACCGGATCGAGCCCCCTCGGGCGCATCACCGTCGCCGGCAGCCTCACCCTGGCGCCCGGCTCGGTCTACCGGGTCGACGCCACCGCCGACGGCCGCGCCGACCGCGTTGCGGTCGGCGGCAGCGCCACGGTGGCGGGCGCCCGGGTCGAGGCGGTGGCCGGCGCCGGCCCGTGGTCCGCGCGCACCCGCTACACCATCCTGAGCGCCGCCGGCGGCGTCCAGGGCCGGTTCGCCGGGGTGTCGAGCAGCTTCGCGTTCCTGACCCCGTTCCTCGGCTACGAGCCGAACGCCGTGACCCTGACGCTCGCGCGCAACGACCTCGACTTCGCCGCGGTCGCCCAGAGCCACAACCAGCGCGCGACCGCCACGGCCGTGCAGGCCGGGGCGGTCGGCTCTGTCCTGTACGACGCGGTCGCGACCCTGTCGGCGCCCCAGGCCCGGGCGGCGTTCGCCGGGCTGGCGGGCGACGCCCATGCCAGCCTGGCCTCGACCGCCTTCGCCAATGCCGGCCTCACTCGCGAGGCGGTGCTCGACCGGCTGCGCTGGGGGGCCGCCCCGGAGGCGCGCGACTACGGCAGCCTGCCGGCCGCCTACACCGCCGACCGGCCCGGGGAGCCGGTGGAGCCGGTGGCGGTCCCGGCGCGGGTGTTCGACCCGCGGGTCGTGAGCCTGTGGGGCCAGGGGCTGGGCAGCCTCGGCCACGTCCGGGCCGACGCCAACGCCGCCGCCCTGTCGCGCCGGAGCGCCGGGTTCTTGATGGGCGTGGACGCGCGCCTGGACGGGCTCGGCCTCGGCGGGCTGCGGCTCGGCGTGGTCGGCGGCCATGTCGAGACCGATCTCGCCAGCCCCGGCCAGGTCCAGACCGGGACGCTGGCGAGCACGTTCGGCGGCATCTACGGCAGCCTGGAGGCGGGTCCGGCGGTGGTGCGGTTCTGCGCGCTGGCGGCCGACGAGCCGGCGCGGCTGCGCCGGGTCGTGGCGTTCCCGGGCCTGACCGACACGCCGAGCGCGCGCACCGGCGGGCGCAGCGTCCAGGGTTTTGGCGAGGCCGGCTACCGGATGGCGCTCGGCGCCGGCGCGGTGCTGGAGCCGTTCGTCGGCGCCGGGGCGGTGGCGCTGGAGCGCGACCGCTTCGCCGAGCAGGGCGGGGCGGCGGCGCTGACGGGGTCGGCCCGCGCCAGCCTGCTGCCGACCGCGACCGCGGGGGTGCGCGCGGAAGGCCAGCTCGATCCGGAGGCGGCGCTGCCGGTGTCGGTGCACGCGCTCGCCGGCTACCGGCGCACCTTCGGCGACGTCGTGCCGAGCGCGATGCTGGCGTTCCGGGGCACCGGCGCCCGGTTCGTGAGCGCGGGCCTGCCGATCGACCGCGACGCCCTGGTGGCCGAGGCCGGCCTGTCGGTGCTGCTCACCCCGGCGGCCTCGCTCGGCGTGTCCTACACCGGCCAGATCGGCGCCAGAGCCCAGGACCATGCCGCAAAGGGCGCCTTCACGGTCAGGTTCTGAACAGGCCTACGCGCGGCGGGGATCACGCGAGCGCGCGGCAGGCGGCAGCTCGCTATGCGGCGGTACAGCCCGGTCCCGAGGGATTGCGATACCGCTCCCGTATCGCCTGCCGTGCCCTCGCGGCGCACCGTTCGCCGAGCGCGGGACCCTTCAGGCTCCGCTCGGAACGCCCCCTCACTCCACCCGGCCGCCCCGCCCCCCGAGGCGGCCGGGGAGGCCGGTCAGGCGGTCCTTCATGGCCAGCACCTTTTGCACCTTGGCGCCGAGGGTGAGGAGTTGCACCAGGCGCTCGGTGTCGAGGCGGCGGACGTCGGCGTACCAGCCCGCGAAGAGCTCGAACAGGTCGTGCATCTCCCGGAGCCGGCCTTGCGCGTGGCGCTCGACCTCGGATTCGGCCTCCTGCATCAGCAACTCGCGCAGCAGGGTCAGGGTCGGGTCGATCTCGCGCTTCTTGCGCTCCTCGACCAGGGTGCGGACGATCTGCCAGATGTCCTCCGGGGTGGCAAAATAGTCCCGCCGGTCGCCGGGCACGTGCAGCAGCCGCACCAGGTTCCAGGCCTGCAGCTCCTTGAGCCCCATGCTGACGTTGGAGCGGGAGACGCCCAGCCGCTCCACCATCTCGTCGGCGTTGAGCGGGCGCTCGGCCACGAACAGCAGGGCGTAGATCTGCCCCACGGTCCGGTTGATGCCCCAGCGAGACCCCATCTCGCCGAAATGCAGCACGAAGGTCTGGACCAGGGGAGGCAGGTGCACGGCGGCGATCCGTCGGACGGTGAGCCCCCAAAGCGGGCGGGGGTTCGAGGCGGGGGTTCGGAGCGCGCGCCGCCGACGTGGAGACCGGTTCGACGGAGGCGAGCGCGTTCGATGGAGGCGTGAGGCCGGCTTATCAGCTCTTGAGCCAGAACCGGAGGAGCGTCGCGACGGCCCCGAGGCCGAGGATGCTCCCGGCCCAGAGCGCGACGAACCAGGCGAGGCGCGTCCACAGGGGCGGCGGGGTTGCAGGCTCCATCAGTGATACCCGTGCGCGTCGACCTTGCCGCGGAACACCCAGTACGAATACGCGGTGTAGATCAGGATGATCGGGATCAGGACCGAGGCGCCGACCAGCATGAACATCTGGCTCGACGCGGGGGCGGCGGCCTGCCAGATCGTGATCCGGCCCGGCACCACGTCGGGGAAGATGCTGATCCCCAGCCCCAGGAACGAGAGGGCGAACAGGCCGAGCGCGATCAGGAACGGGGCCCGCTCGCCGCCGCCCTGCAGGGTCCGCCACAGGGCGACGGCGGCCAGCGCCACGAGCAGCGGCACCTGCGCGGTGACGAGCACGTTCGGCATCGCCAGCCAGCGCTCGAAGTAGCGGCCCTGCAGGAACGGCGTCGCGGCGCTGACCAGGGCGATCGCCGCCACCGTGGCGACGGTGAGGCGCAGGGCCAGGCGGCGGGCCTGGAGCTGGAGCAGCCCCTCCGTGCGCATCACCAGCCAGGTCGCCCCGAGGAGCGCGTACGCGATCACCAGGCTCGCGCCGACCAGCAGGCTGAACGGCGTCAGCCAGTCCCACCAGCCGCCGGCATAGGCCCGGCCCTCGACCGCGATGCCCTGCAGCAGCGCGCCGAGCGCGATCCCCTGGGCGAGCGCCGCCACCAGCGAGCCGCCCGTGAAGGCGACATCCCAGGCCGCCCGGTGGCCGGGATCGCGCCAGCGGAACTCGAACGCCACGCCCCGGAAGATCAGCCCGAGCAGCATCGCGATGATCGGCGCGTAGAGCGCCGGCAGGATCACCGCGTAGGCCAGCGGGAAGGCCGCGAACAGCCCGCCGCCGCCCAGCACCAGCCAGGTCTCGTTGCCGTCCCAGACCGGGGCGACCGAGTTCATCGCGGTGTCGCGCTCGGGCCCCGGCCGCAGGGCCGGGAACAGGATCCCGATGCCGAGATCGAAGCCGTCCATGACGATGTAGGCGAAGACCGCGAAGGCGATCACGAACGCCCAGATCACGGTGAGATCGACGCTGTAGACCATGGCTGCCTCACTCGGCCGGCTGGAGGTGGCGGTCGGGATCGACCGACGGGGCGGGGGTGATGCCCGCGGTGCGGATCGGCGCGCCGGGCTCGATCCCGGTCTCGCCGGCATGGGGCGGCTGGGCCATCAGGCGCAGGATGTACAGAACCCCCATGGCGAACACCGAGAAGTAGATCACCACGAAGGCGGTGAGCGAGGCGGCCACGGCCGGGCCGTGGAGCGGCGAGGCGGATTGGGCGGTCCGCAGCAGGCCGTAGACCGTGTAGGGCTGGCGCCCGACCTCGGTGGTGATCCAGCCGGCCAGCACCGCCACGAAGCCGACCGGGCCCATGGCGAGCGCGAAGCGATGCAGCGGGCTCCACCGGTAGAGCGCCCCGCGCCAGCGCGCGAGCAGGCTCAGGGCCCCGAGAAGCAGCATCAGCATGCCGAGCCCGACCATGATGCGGAACGACCAGAACACGATCGGCACCGGCGGCCAGTCCGTCCGGGGCAGGCTGTCGAGGCCGGCCAGCGGCGCGTCCAGGCTGTGCTTGAGCACCAGCGAGGACAGCTTCGGGATCTCCACGGCGTAGCGGACCGTGCCGGCCTCCTGGTCGGGCAGGCCGAACAGCACCAGGGGCGCCCCGTCCGGGTGGCTCTGGAAGTGGCCCTCCATGGCCATGACCTTGGCGGGCTGGTGCTCCAGGGTGTTGAGCCCGTGGGCGTCGCCGGCGAGGATCTGGGCCGGCGCCACCAGGGCGGCCATCCACATCGCCATCGAGAACATCGTCCGGGCCGCCGGGTTGGCCCGGTCGCGCAGCAGGTGCCAGGCGCCCACCGCGCCGACCACGAGCGCGGTGGTCAGGTAGGCCGCCAGCACCATGTGGACGAGCCGGTACGGGAAGGACGGGTTGAACACGATCGCCCACCAGTCCAGCGGCACGAACTGGCCCTCGGCGTTGGTGCCGTACCCCGCCGGCGTCTGCATCCACGAGTTCACCGACAGGATCCAGAACGCCGAGAAGAAGGTCCCGAACGCCACCATCAGGGTCGCGGCGAAGTGCAGGCGTGGGCCGACCTTGCGCATGCCGAACAGCATCACCCCCAGGAAGCCCGCCTCCAGGAAGAAGGCCGACAGCACCTCGTAGGCCATCATCGGGCCGAGCACCGGGCCGGTCTTGTCGGAGAAGACCGACCAGTTGGTGCCGAACTGGTAGGACATCACCAGGCCGGAGACGACGCCCATGGCGAACGCGATGGCGAAGATCTTCAGCCAGTACTTGAACAGGTCCATGAAGACCTGCCGGCCGGTGGCGAGCCATAGGCCCTCCAGCACGGCCAGAAAGCTCGCCAGCCCGATCGAGAAGGCCGGGAACACGATGTGGAACGCCACCGTGAAGCCGAACTGGATGCGGGCGAGGATCAGGGGATCGAGGGTGTCGAGCACGATGGGTCTCCCGGCTCGGGATCTGCGACTCGGTTTATAGCATTTTCAGAAATTTCTGAAATGTCGATAATGACAGGACAGCCATCGCGGCGACGCCGGGCCTGGACGCGCGCGCTCCGACGCGGCAGGCTCGGCGCGATTCCCCAAAACGGCCGGGCGCTTGCAAGTCGGGTGCCCACCCGCGCGCCGCGCTGCGCCGCTCCCCGGACACCAGGAGACCCCTCGCTCCATGCTCGAACCCGCTGCCGCCGCCCTCGACATGCCCCTCGACCTGTCCGCCGCGCTCTCGGAGCGCATCCGCGGCATCGGCACGAGCCAGATCGGCCTGGTGGCGGATCGCGGCCGGGACGACCCGGACGTGGTCAAGCTCTGGATCGGCGAGGGCGACCTGCCGACGCCGCCGTTCATCGTCGAGGCGGCGCACCGGGCGATGCAGGCCGGGCACACCCGCTACACCACCTCGCTCGGCCTGCCGGCCCTGCGGGCAGCGCTCGGCGCCTACCACGCCCGGCACTGGGGGGTGGACGTCCCGGCGGACAGGTTCGCCGTCACGGCCGGCGGCATGAACGCGATCATGCAGGCCGCGCAGGCGCTGCTGGAGCCGGGCGACGAGATCATCATCCCGTCCCCGGCCTGGCCGAACCTCGCCGAGGCGGTCCGCATCACCGGCGGGGTGCCGGTGACGGTGCCCTACCGGATCCAGCCGGACGGGCGCTTCACGCTGCCGCTCGCCGACATCGTGGCGGCGCTGACGCCGCGCACCCGGGTGATCATGGTCAACTCGCCCTCGAACCCCACGGGCTGGACCATGCCGCTTTCGGAGATGACGGCGCTTCGCGACCTCGCCCGCGCGCGCGGCCTGTGGATCCTGTCGGACGAGGTCTACGCGCACTTCACCTACGGCAACCAGATCGCGCCGTCCTTCCTGCAGATCTGCACGGAGGACGACCGGCTGATCGTGACCAACACCTTCTCGAAGAACTGGGCGATGACCGGCTGGCGCGCCGGCTGGGTGATCTTCCCCCGGGGCCTGGCGCCGACCTTCGCCAAGCTCGGCCAGTACAGCACCACCTCGATCCCGACCTTCATCCAGCACGCCTGCGTCGCGGCGCTCGACGAGGGCGACGGCTTCATCCGCACGATGGTCGACCGCTGCGCCGAGGCGAGGGGGATCCTGGTGGAGGGGCTGGCGCGCCTGCCCGGGGTCACGGTGGCGCCGCCGGAGGGCGCCTTCTACCTCATGCCCCGGATCGCCGGCGACGAGCCGAGCCTCGACCTGGCGTTCCGCCTGCTGCGCGACGCCAAGGTCGGCGTCGCCCCGGGCACCGCCTTCGGCCCCGCGGGCGAGGGCCTGGTCCGCATCTGCTTCGCCATCAGCCCGGACTTGGCGCGGGAGGCGGTGGACCGGCTGTCGGGGGTGCTGGGGCGGGGGTCGGCGGCAAGCCCCTTGGACTGACGGTGCAGCTCGATCGTACGGATCTAAAAATGTGCCGGTCCGAAGTGTGTCCCGATTTCACTCGAACAGCCCATGCCTCACGCACTCTGCGCCCCGTGGCGTGTTCTTGTTCGCGGGACACGATGCTCGCAAAGGGGCCGACACAGGCATACGTCTTAAATGTCAGAGACCGCCTTTAACGCTGGGCGCCGAACCTGTGGGCCAATCCATGCCATCAAATGATTTCGACCAATTTGTGAGCGGCCTACAGGCCAACAAGGAGAGTCAAAAAGAATTCTGGACCCGCCAGAGAGATGAGTACATTGCGGACGTAGACAGCCTGTACGGTCACATCGAAAAATTTCTTGAGCCATGGACGTCAAACGGATCCATTGCGATCGAATACCACCCGCAGAGCATTCATGAAGAAGATACCGGCCCCTACGAAGTTCGAAAATGCATCATCCTGATTGGGAATCGGTCTGTCGCCCTGACTCCCGTGGGTACCCAGCTCATCGGCACCAAAGGACGCATCGAGATAAGCGGCGCTTCAGGCAGGAGCCGCCTCATGCTGGTCGATGCAGCATCGCCGGGGCCAAGAGTTTTGGTGACGATGTCCAATCCGCGCCGTCAGGAGAAAAAACAAGCCGACCCGCAGCCTGAGCAAGACATTGCATGGACCTGGAAAATCGTTTCCAATCCACCCGATTTAAAATTCATAGATTTTAACCGAGATAATTTTCTCGATCTCATTATGGGTATTACCAATGGCTAAATACAAAACATTGGTGAATTTTTCTTATAAAAATCTCGGTCCAAGAGAGATCGCGAATTATTATAACGATACAGACAGCTCAATAAGGTTTTTCTACTCCACACGGGCCGCGACCAAATTCTTCGGCTACACCGGTGATGAAGCGACAGCCGAAATGGAGTCGCGCGTGGCGGAATTGGATGCCACGTGTACTTTCACGCTACTTGCAGACCTGGAAGCAACGTTCAAAATTGATTATCTTCAACGATGCTATCAGCGAAAGAGGGATCCAATCTCAAAGTCCTTTAGACAAACATACAAGCAGAAAGGTGCTTCCATTTCTCTCGGTCGCGACCTCTTGCCGATCTGGCGCAGTTACAGGCCGGAGCTGAAATTCCTTATCGGCACGATCCTTGGGGCGTTCAATTATCGCGACTGGATCGCTCATGGTAGATATTGGACGCCCGGTCTCGGACAGAAGTATGATTTTCTAACGGTTTTTCAAATCGACCTCGCCGCAAGATCCAACTTCTCCTTCATCTCGAATTAATTTTGACAAAATCAATCAAATATTTATTCGAAGCAACACTTTCGTCGCCCAAATAATAAGTCGCTGGTCTCGCCGCACCGTCAGCATGTTCGATAAGGCATGCGGCAGACCGTTATGAAATTTGACGCGGCCCCTCACCGCCCCCAGCGCAGCACCAGCGCATCGTTGCGCCGGGCCAATTCGATCAGCGCCGTGCGGGTATCCGGGTGGAGCGGCTGGAGCGGCAGGCGGGCGGTCTCGTGGGCGATGACGCCGCCCTCGGCCATCAGCGCCTTGCAGGCCAACAGGCCGCATTGCCGGTTCTCGTGGTTGATCAGCGGCAGCCAGCGCGCGTAGGCGTCGAGCGCCTCGCTCCGGCGGCCGGCCGCGTAGGCGTCGGTGATCTGGCGGATGCCGTCCGGATAGGCGCCGCCGGTCATCGCCCCGGTGGCGCCGGCATCGAGGTCGGCCATCAGGGTGATCGCCTCCTCGCCGTCCCAGGGGCCGATTACCGCGTCGCCGCCCTGCGCGATCAGCTCGCGCAGCTTGCCGGCGGCTCCGGGGGTCTCGATCTTGAAGTAGGAGACTTGCTCGATCTCCCGGGCCATGCGGGCCAGGAACGCGGCCGAGAGCGGCGTGCCGGCCACCGGGGCGTCCTGGATCATGATCGGGATCGAGATCGCGTCCGAGACGCCGCGGAAGAAGTCGTAGACGCCGATGTCCGGCACCCGGATCGTGGCGCCGTGATAGGGCGGCATGACCATCACCATGGCGGCCCCCGCCTCTTGCGCCCGGCGCGAGCGCTCGGCGCAGACCTGGGTGGCGAAGTGCGTGGTCGTCACGATCACCGGCACCCGGCCGGCGACGTGGTCGAGCACCGCGTCCATCACGGTCTCGCGCTCGGCGTCGGTGAGGACGAACTGCTCGGAGAAGTTGGCCAGGATGCAGATCCCGTGGCTCCCGGCCTCGATCATGAAGTCGATCGCCCGGCGCTGTCCGTCGAGATCGAGGGCGCCCGCGGCGTCGAACACCGTGGGGGCGACCGGGAAGACGCCCCGGTAGGGCTGGGCAGGCGAGCTCATGCGCGATCCTCCGCCGAGGCGGCCCCCGGCTCACAGCGATAGACCATTGCGTGCCGCCACCGGGACGAGAGGCCAGCCCCGGATCGACACCACGCCGGCACTGTGCCGAAGGATCATCCAAGATCAACGCCCGTCCCGGCGCCGGCTCGACAAAAGCCGCGCTCTGTTTGCGATGTGCCCGGGCCGGCCGCGCAAGCCTTGGGCGACGGCGACAACCCGGTCCGGCCGCAAGAAATCTTATTCCCTACCCACAGCGCATGGGATTGATCATCACCCGGTCATGCGGGAGCCGCGCGGCGGGGTCCGGGATCCGAGAACATCAGTCGATCAAGGTCTTGCGCCGTCGAGGCCCCGTGTTCCCGCCGATCCGGGCCGTCCGGGGCGGCGCGCCCCCCGAAGAACCAAACACCTGGAACCGTGCGGCCCACTGGAAGACTCTGCTTTCAGGCGACGGAGCCGCCCCGACTCGGCGTAGGCGCCGCGCGCCCCGCTTGGTATAGGGCTCTCGGCCCGGCCCGGTCGGCGACGACGCGGCGACGAGCCACCCCGGTTTTCCAATCCGCGTGTCGCGACAGAACCGTCCTGGACGATCTTGCCGGACGGGCGGCGGGGATCCGGGTCCGTGGTTTCAACGCTTTCGCTCTGGAGTTCGTCGTGATGCGTCTTGTCCCCGCCGCCCGCGCGGCCGTCTTCGCCGCGGCCGCCCTGCTCCTCGGCGTCTCCGCGCGGGCCGACGACCTCGACGCGATCCGAGCCGCCAAGACCCTGCGGATCGGCACCGAGGGGACCTACGCGCCGTTCTCCTTCCACGACGCCTCCGGGGCGCTGGCCGGGTTCGACGTGGAGATCGGCCGCAAGGTGGCGGACAAACTCGGCGTCGCGCCGCAATTCCTCGAAGGCAAGTGGGACGGCCTGATCGCCGGGCTCGACGCCAAGCGCTACGACGTGGTGATCAACCAAGTCGGCATCACCAAGGAGCGCCAGGCGAAGTTCGATTTCTCCGAGCCCTATATCCGCTCCCGGGCGGTGCTGATCACCCGCGCCGACACCGGCACGATCAAGGGGTTCGCCGACCTCAAGGGCAAGAAATCCGCCCAGAGCCTGAGCAGCAACTTCGCGCGGCTCGCCACCGAATCCGGGGCCGAATTGGTCGGCACCGACGGGTTCGACCAGTCGATCCAGCTGGTCATCACCGGCCGGGCCGACGCGACCCTCAACGACAACCTGTCCTTCCTCGACTTCCACAAGCAGAAGCCGAACGCCCCCGTGAAGATCGTCGCCCAGAAGGACGACGCCGACGCGTCCGGCATCCTCCTGCGCAAGAACAACCCCGACCTGAAGGCCGCCCTCGACAAGGCGCTGGCCGAGATCAAGGCCGACGGCAGCTACGCGGCGATCGCGCAGAAATATTTCGGGGCGGACGTGTCTCGATAGGCGGGTCATCGCCTGCAGGGCGCGGCTGAACACGCGCCCTCCCCGGGCTACGATGTTCGCACATCGCAATTCGGACCGTCGGCGGCGGGAAGAGAAGTCCCTTTCGAGGCAGACACGCCCCCTCTCTCCCCCCTTTGCGGGGGAGGGAGACGCGCCTGGGTCCAGCCGTCGCTTCATCCGGCTACGATGTCCGAACATCGTAGCCCGCACGGGAGAGCGGACCCGCGCCTTGTCCGGACAGGTGTGAGCCCGTCAGCCCCCGCCGGGCGGGTTCGGTCACCGAACCGTATTCCCCCGAAAGGCGCGGGCGATCCGAAACCGACCCGAAAAATCCCCCGCGCGATCCGCGGCGCAAACCCGTATAGACCGTCGCCCGATCCCGCAGGAAACACCGTCCCGTGCCGCACTGGCTCGACCTCATGCTCCAGTCGCTCGGGCCGCTGCTCGAAGCCTGTCTCCGGTTCACCGTGCCGCTAACGCTCATCGCCTTCGGGCTCGGGCTGAGCCTCGGGCTGGCGGTGGCGCTCGCGCGCCTGTTCGGGCCGCGCCCGGTGGCGGCGCTCGCCTGGACATATGTCTGGATCTTCCGGGGCACGCCGCTGCTGGTGCAGCTGTTCGTGATCTTCTACGGCCTGCCGAGCGCCGGCATCCTGATCGACGCTTTCCCGGCCGCGGTGATCGGCTTCACGCTCAACGTCGGCGCCTACGCGTCCGAGATCGTGCGCGCCGCCATCGCGTCGATCCCGAAGGGCCAGTGGGAGGCCGCCTACGCCACCGGGATGACCCCCGCCCAGGCCCTGCGCCGCACGATCCTGCCCCAGGCGGGGCGGGTGGCGGTACCGTCCCTGTCCAACAGCTTTATCGCGCTCGTGAAGGACACCTCGCTCGCCGCCGCGATCACCGTGCCGGAGATGTTCCAGGCGGCCCAGCGCATCGTGGCGGTGACCTACGAGCCGCTGATCCTCTACGCCGAGGCGGCGCTGATCTACCTCGTGCTGTGCTCGGGCCTGTCCTGGCTGCAGGGCGGGCTGGAGCGGCGCCTCGGGCGCTACGGCGGCTACCTGGAGGCCCGCGCGTGATCGCCCTCCAGGCCATCGAGAAGCGGTTCGGCGACACCCCGATCCTGCGCGGCATCGACCTGACGGTCCCGGAGGGGAAGGTCACCGCGCTGATCGGCCCGTCGGGCTCGGGCAAGTCGACCCTGCTGCGCTGCGTGAACCTGCTCGAGATCCCGCAGGCCGGCACGCTGGTGCTCGGCGACCAGCGCCTCACCTTCCGGCCCGGCACGGCGCCTTCCCGGCGGGACCTGCTGGCGGTCCGGCGCCAGACCGGCATGGTGTTCCAGAACTTCCAGCTGTTTCCCCACCGCACGGTGATCGAGAACATCACCGAGGGGCTGATCACGGTCGGCAAATGGCCCCGGGCCGCGGCCCGGGTCCGGGCGCTGGAATTGCTGGCGCGGGTCGGCCTCGCCCACAAGGCCGAGGCGTGGCCGGCGAGCCTGTCGGGCGGCCAGCAGCAGCGGGTGGCGATCGCCCGGGCGCTCGCCCCCTCCCCGCGCCTGCTGCTGTGCGACGAGCCGACCTCCGCGCTCGATCCCGAGCTCGCCGCCGAGGTGGTGGACGTGCTGGCCGGCCTCGCCCGCGAGGGCATGACCATGCTGATGGCGACCCACGACCTGCGCCTCGCCCGGCGGGTCGCCGACACGGTGGTGTTCCTCGACGGCGGCGCGCTGGTGGAGCAGGGACCGCCGGCCGAGCTGTTCGCCCGGCCCGCCGACCCGCGCACCCGCCGCTTCGTCCAGACCCTGCTCGGCGAGGCCGGCGCCTGAGGCTCAGCCGGACAGGCAGCGCAGGCTCAGCAGGTCGTCGAGGGTGAGTGCGGTGCCGAACACCAGCGGCCGCCAGGCCGGCATCGTCGCCAGGACCAGGCCGGCCCCGAGCACGAGCCAGGGAACCAGGGACGGCCGGGCCCGGGTCGTCAGAGCACTGCGCCGACGCCTCACGCCGCCCCCTCCCGGCGGCCCGCCCGGACCAGCAGCCAGCCGGCGACCAGCATGGCGACGCCCCAGACCAGGAACCCGACATCCCAGAAGATCCACTGGTCCCGGGGCATCGTCTCGTTGACGTGGTGGGCGCCGAGGATCTCGTGGTCGATCACGCCCTCGACGAGGTTGAACAGGCCCCAGCCGATCAGCAGCGAGCCGGCCAGCAACCTGTTCGACCAGGCCAGGTGCTCCCGGTGGGCGGCGCGCCACAGGATGAACAGCCCGAGCACCACGAACACGTAGGTGGCGCTGTGGAAGATCCCGTCCCAGCGGGTGTTGAGCTCGAGGTTCGGGATCGAATCGATCGGGTACCAGCTGCTCACCATGTGGTGCCATTGCAGGATCTGGTGCAGCACGATCCCGTCGAAGAAGCCGCCGAGCCCCAGCCCGAACAGGATCCCGGCGCTGAGCGGAAACGAGCGGATTTCGGATGCCGCCGTCATGACACGGCCGAGGAGCGGGCGGCGGTCCCGGGCGCGTCGTCATCGGCCGTGGACACCAGCCGGAAATAGAGGCCCAGCCCCCCCAGGAACACCGCCAGCCCCAGCCAAGTCGCCGTGGCGGCAAAGCCCGGCCCCATGATCGCCAGCGCCGCGCTGTGCCCGGCGATGAGGTCGGCGCCGGCCAGCAGCACGCCGACGCAGCTTTCCCCGACCAGGAACCCAGAGGCCAGGAGCACGCCCCGGCGGCGGGCGGCGGCGAGCACGGTATCCCGCCGGTCGCCCCGGACCCGGCGGCGCAGGCGGCGCTCGGCGAGCCAGCCCAGGATGCCGCCGATGGCGATCGTCACCTCGACGGAGAGCGGCAGGTACATGCCGATCCCCACGGTGAGCGCCGGGAAGGTGAGGTCGCGGCGCTTCAGCCACGCCTCGGCCGCCACCAGGACGATGCCGAGCCCGGCGCCGATCAGCACCATGGTCCAGGGCAGCGCGCCGTGCGTGATGCCCTGCGCGATCTGGGTCATCAGGGCGGCCTGAGGCGCCGGCAGGGCGCTCGCCGGGTCGAGCCCCTCCCGCGAGGGGGCGCCGACGAAGCCGTAGGCCTGGTAGAGCAGCGACAGCAGCGGCGCGATCACCAGGGCGCCGACCCCGACGCCGATGACCAGCGCGACCTGCTGGTGCCACGGGGTGGCGCCCACCACCTGTCCGGTCTTGAGGTCCTGCAGGTTATCGTTGGCGATCGACGCGGTCGTCACGATGACGGCGGTGAGCAGCAGCGCCATGCCGGTGACGAACCGGTCGCCCTCGGGGCCGGTCGCGTGGCCCAGCAGCAGCGGCAGCAGCAGCGCGGTCGCCATGGTGGTGAGGATCCCGATCCCCGAGATCGGGCTCGACGAGGAGCCGAGCAGGCCCGCGAGGTAGCCGCAGGCGGCGGCCATGAGGAAGCCGAACAGCACCATGAACAGCGTCGCCGCGACCGCGAAGACGATCAGCGTGCCGCCCAGCCCGGCCGGCTGGGCGAAGTCGGCAAACAGCAGCGCCAGCGGCACGCACAGGGCCAGCGCCCCGCCCGCGACCCAGGTGATCGGCAGGTCCCGCTCCTCGCGCGGGTGGTCCGCGCCGAGGCCGCCGCCGGCCGACGACAGGGCCGTGCGGATGCTGGCCGCGATCGGGCGGGCGAGCGAGGCCACCGTCCACAGGCCGCCCACCGCGATGATCCCGGCACCCATCAGGCGTACCTGCTCCGACCAGACCGCCTCGGCGGCCTGCCCGGCGGTCTTGCCCGGATCGGGCGAGAGCGCGGTCAGGATCGGGACGACGATGCCCCAGGCGATCAGCACGCCGGTCAGCAGCGCGAGGCACGCCCCGATGCCCACGAGATAGCCGACGCCGACCAGCGCCAGGGAGAACCCGGTCCCGGTGCGGAAGGCGGCGCCCCCGAGGCTGATCGCGCCAGAGAGCCCCTCGCCCAGGAGCTTCAGCCCCGTGGTGGCGAGCCCGACGATTCCGGCCGCCCCGGCGGCGGCCAGCAGGTCGCGCAGGCCGTGGCCGCCCTGCTCCTCGTGGCCGGTCTTGAGCACCTCGGCTGCGGCGATGCCCTCCGGGTAGGGCAGGTCGCTGCCCGAGACCAGCGCCCGCCGCAACGGGATCGAGAACGCCACGCCGAGCAGGCCGCCCAGGGCGCAGACCGCCGTGGTCTGCCAGAACGGGAAGCCGTGCCAATGCCCGATCAGGACGAGACCCGGCAGGACCAGGATCACGTTGCACAGGGTGCCGGCCGCCGAGGCCTGGGTCTGGACGATGTTGTTCTCGAGGATGCCGGCGCCGCCCATCAGCCGGAACGCGCCCATCGACAGCATTGCGGCCGGGATCGAGGACGAGAACGTCATCCCGGTCTTCAACCCCATGTAGAGGTTGGCCGCCATGAAGACGATCGTGATGGCGGCCCCGAGCACGATGCCGCGCAGGGTCAACTCCGCCTGATGCGCCTGAGCGGTCGAGGTTTTCGGCCCGGTCTCGGTCTTTGGCGCGGTCTCGGGCGCCAGTCTAGGACTGGTGGCGTCCATTCTGCCCCCATGCTGTCGTCCCGCAAACCACCGCAGTCGCGAAAGCTATCCCGCCTGCGGCGTTGCGACGGGGTCGGGAGGGGAACGGGACGGGGATGGGACGGGGGACAGGACGGGGACGGAGCCCGTCGCGACGGCGCGCGGCCACGCTCCACGGCCCGAGCCGGCAGCGCGCGCGCGTCGGATTACCGACCCGGGGGCGGCTTCGCGGAAACGGCCCGGTACGCGCTGGGGCTCAGGCCGTAGCGCGCCTTGAAGCGGCGGGCGAAATGGGCCTGATTGGTGAAGCCGCTGCCATACGCGAGGTTGCCGATCGCGATGTGGGCGCAGCCCGGATCCGCCAGGCGCTCGGCCGCGGAGTCCAGCCGGCGCTGCCAGATCCAGTCGGAAATGTGCTGGCCGCGCTCGTGGAACAGCTCCTGCAGACGGCGCAAGGAGACCCCGACGGCGGCCGCGAGACGGGGCGGGTCGAGGGTCGTGTCGCCCAGGTTGGCCTCGACATGGGCCTTGGCGCGCTGGACCACGACGCTGCCGTGGAGCGGTCGCGGCACCTCCCTGGCCAGCCGCTCGGCGAGGCTCGCCACGATCAGGTCGATGCCGACACCGGCCATGCGTTCGGCCGTCACGGCGTCGAGGTCCGCGTAGACCCGGACGAGATCGGTGAAGAAGGCCTTCACCAGCACGCCAGTGCCGTCGTCGCCCCCGAACGTCAGGGCGGTGAGGTGCTGGGTCGGCCCCAGCATGTGCGTCAGGGGCGCGACCGGGATCTCGAGCACGAGGGACTGATCGCTGGGCCCCGAGATGTGCACGTTCGGCCGGTCGGCCAGCAGCACGATCTCGCCGGGCCCCTGGATGGCCTCCCGGCCGTCCTGGATGTTGATCGAGCGGCCTTCGAGCTGGATCAGCGCGAACACCGCCCCCGTCCGCTCGCGCCGACGCAGGGTCTGCGGCGTGATCTCCGACCGCACGTTGCTTTCGCGAATGCGGGTGATCCGCAAGCTGCCGACATCGGCCGCCTGTATCAGTCCTTCGAAAGGCCGATCACAAGTCTGACTCAGCTCAATTGGCCCCATGCGGTCGGAGATGACTTCACGCCACAGCTTGAACCGCGTGTTTTCTTTGACTTCGCATGTAGAAAAGACTGTCTGCACACACCCTCGCGCACATCGCCGACGATTCGAGATTTGGAACCGTCATCGCAGGATGGCCCGGCCTTAATCTTATCATACGTTATTTTACTCCGTTTTAGACCATCGCCGGTACTGGTCTTGCAACTAGTCTTGCAGACGCATCCCGTACGGTGACGATCGGACCTGCGGCCGGCGGCACCCAGGCGTTGGGCTGCGGCTTCGCCAGCCGGGCCCGTTTCTCTCGCCGTTTGAACGCACGCCTCGGCGTGGCACCCAGCGCGTATCGCCACGCGGCTCTCCTCTGCACCCTGGCACGTTTCGACGAGGCGTGAAGCCCCCGGATCGATGCCGGCCGGTCACGCGTTTGTAGGAGAGCCGTCGATTCAGTGCGCTCGCCGATGCCGAACCAGTATTCGTTTCGGCGGCGAGCGCGAACGGCTCTTAGCCCGGGAGGATCGTCGTGGGACTCACTGCGTTCGTTTTTTTCGTCGTGCCCTGGATGCTGGTCGCGGCATGGATGTTCCGCTCGGCCAACGCCGTGCGGATGGGCGTGCCGGCTGCGCCCTGGCGCCCCCTGACGGATTTCCCGCCGCCACCGCGCGACCAGCGGGCCATGGTCGAGACCGGCACCGTGCCGAAGGGCGCGGCCACCGATACCGACGACGACAAGCACCGGCCGCTCCAGATGGTGTGAGATTTTTCGCCGGGGTCCAGGGTCTTTCGCGCGGCTGACCCGCCGCGCGCGATCCGGCGCGCCTCCGGTCCAAAGCCTGTCCGATCCGCGCCGTGGTTGGGACGCCATCGGTTCGAGGCGCCCTCGCCCCGGCTGGGCTCGACCGGACGTCGCCGGTCGCGCCGACGGATTTTTAGGCCGCAACCCGATCTTCCGCGGCAGGACGATGCGCCGATCCGGCGCGAACCCGTGCCCTCCCCCGGCCCGCCACGACATTCGCACATCGCTGCCGGATGAACGCAAGGGCCAGCCCCAAGCGCGGCTCCCTCCCCTGTGTGAGAGGAGGATCCACACGCCTCCTTGGGAGAGAAGCGACCGGCCCCGGCCGTAGCGCGCATCCGGCGCGCCGGGCAAGCTCCACGAGCGACGCCGGACAACGAGCCCGGCCTCGACGGGGCCTCACATGCCGGCATGCTCCAGCAGGTGCAGGTTGAAGCTCCCGTCCTCCGCTTGCCACAGGCCGCGCGGCTGCCAGCCGCTCCGGCGGGCCAGCGCCTGGAAGGCCGCCGACGTGTACTTGTGGGAGGTGTCGGTGCGGATGCGCTCGCCCGCCGCAAACGCGATCGCCTGCCCGCCGAGGTGATAGGTGGCCGGACGGAGCGCCTCGAGATGCGCCTCGACCCGCTGCGGATCGGGGCACAGGGTGATCCCGTGCCGGAAGTTGTCGAGGTCGAAGTCGGCCCCGAGCTCGCGGTTGAGCCGGACCAGGATGTTCCGGTGGAACGCCGCCATCAGACCGTCCGCCCCGGCATAGGCCCGCTGCAGGCGCTCGGGCTCGACCGTGGCGTCGGCGCCCACCAGGAACAGGCTGGGCCCGAGGGTCGTGCGCGCCCGCTCCAGGAACAGGCCGGCCTCCGGGGGCGCGAAGTTGCCGATGCTGGTGCCCGGGTAGAAGCCCAGGATGCCGCCCGGCCCCGCCGCGACGGGGAGCGGCACCGGCTTGGCGTAGTCGGCGCAGACCGGCACCATGGCGATGTCGGGGTAATCCGCGGCCAGGCGCCGGATCGCGCCCTCCAGGTATTCGCCGGAGATGTCGATCGCCACGTAGGCGGCCGGCCGGGTCAGCGCGTCGAGCAGGGTGCGGATCTTGCGGCTGGCGCCGCTGCCGAACTCCACCACGGTCACGCCCGGTGCGACCTTGCCGGCCAGCTCGGCGGCGACCCGGGGCAGCAGCGCCATCTCCTGGCGGGTCGGATAGTAATCGGGGCTGTGGCAGATCCGGTCGAACAGGTCCGAGCCGGTCTCGTCCCAGAGATACTTGCCCGGCAGGGTCTTCACGTCGGCCGTGAGGCCGGCCAGAACATCGTTCAGGACCTCGTCGTCCAGGACCTCATCGCGCCCGCCATCGGCCTCGCTCATGACCGGGTCCCTGGCTGGGTCCCTGGCTGGGTCACCGTGAGCACCACCAAGGCGAGGCGCTCGACGGCGGCATATTCCGGGTTGGCCAACTCCTCACCGTACTCGTCCGGATCGAACTCGCGGTAGGTCCAGTCCAGGCCGGCGCGGCCGCAGGCCTCGGCCACCGCGTCCCGGAACGGGTCCGCCCCCTCGACGATCGCCGCCCCGGTGAACAGCACCAGGCTGCCCCCCGGCGCCAGCCGCGCGATCGCCTGCTCCACCACCGCCAGCGGCAGGCCGGCCCCGAGCGGACCGCCGCCATGCCGGTAGGCCCGGGCCGCCGGATCGATCATGAAGGGCGGGTTCGAGACGATCAGGTCGAACGTCCCCTCGACGTCGCGCAGCATGTCGCTGTGCCGGACATCGACGCCGTCGGTCCCAGCCAGCCGGGCGTTGACCCGGGCGGCCCGCAGCGCGGCGGGGTTGATGTCCACCAGCACCACCTCGGCGCCGGGCGACCGCTTGGCGATGCAGATCCCGGCGGCCCCGGAACCGCAGCCGAGATCGACCGCCCGGCGCACCGGCGTCGGCCGTGCCTCCACATGGGCCACCACCGCCGCGACGAAGCGCATCGTGTCCGGCCCGAAGAACACCGCATCGGTGGCGGTCGGCGGGTAGGAGGAATGCGCGAGCAATTCGCCGTCGAGGCTGGAGAACCGGACGGTCGGGCGCAGCAGCGCGCCGTCCTCGACCACGGCCCCGGCATCCCGAAGCCGGCTCAAGATCTCTCCGGACAGGATCTCGGGCCGGAACGGGCGGCTCCAGCCGATCACGTCGCGCAGCGTGCGCGCCTCGGCGTTGCACGACCGTGCGTTGACGATGGCATGGGTCGCGGGGGTCACCGTCGTAAAGGTGTAGCCGCTGTCGCGCAGGGTGCGCCCCAGGGCCAGCAGGGCGTCCTGGTTTTCGGGAAACGCTGCGGATCGGGTCATCGGCCGGACCCCGCCTGCCGGCTACGCGAAGTCTGGCGGGACCCGGGCGGGTGGTGGCCCCAGACTTCGTCGATTCTTCGCGTCGTCCGGCGCTGCGCGCGGGCCGGGACCGCGAAGGGACCGGTGCCGCCGGGCGCGCGGAGCCAGGCCGGGACGGCGATCGGGCGACGGATATCCGGGTTGGAAAGCTGCATGGGCGCGTCGGGTCGGGTCGCCGCAGGACGGCAGGAGCGGACGCCCCGCGGCCTCGATCGGCCCCGGACACGTCCGAATGAATACCCCGAAAACCGGAATTCTCAGGCCTTGTTCCCGGATTTATCTCCGGACAACCGAGCGATAACCTATGTTATTCTCGGGTTATCGCTGATCCAATACTTGATGTACGCGGTAGATCTGAGCGCGTCGCCCGTGCGGCCGTTTCGCCACCCTCGCAGGGACGTGATCACCGGGCGATTTATCGTTAACCATCTGATTACCATGCGAACCTAGCGCATTCGGCGGAAACGGCGCATCCGCGCCGGCTGAGCGCGACCGATGATTGCCGCCGACACCGTATTGACCTGGTATGATCTCGCCGGGACCCATCTCGACATCTTCGGATCCCTGGGCCTGACCCTGGGATTCATTGCCGGCCTGATGCCGCGCCGCCCGTGGATGCTTGCCGGGTCGGCGGCCTGCGCCGCCTGCTTCGGCGCCCACTACCTGACGCTCGGAGCGCTCACCGGCGCCGCGATGTGCGCCATCGCGGTGGTGCAGAGCCTGGTCTCCCTGACCTGCCTCGGCGCACCGAACCGGAACGGATGGGTCCATCCCCTGTTCGCCGCCACCACCCTGCTAGCGGCCTGGCTGACGATCGCCACCTGGAACGGGACGCCCTCCGCCTGCGCGGCGATCGGCACCCTGCTGGCGACGGCCGCACGCCTGCAGGCCGCGCCCCAGACGATGCGCCTGCTGTTCCTGAGCGCGTCCCTGTGCTGGGCCGGCCACAACCTCCTCGTCGGCTCCGTGTTCGGGCTGACCTGCGATCTCCTGACCCTCCTGGGCCTCGGGATCGCCCTGTGGCGCGCCCTCCCGGCCCGGCCCATCGCGGCGCCCACCTATCTTCAGGCCTGACCTGAGGCAGCGGGCTGCGGCGATCCATCCGGGAAACCCGATGCGCCGCGGCGGTTGCCTCACTTTCCGGCCGCACAGCCGGAGGCAGCCGAGAGAACCAGGCCTTGCCTGAAGCAACCTATCCACCCCTCGACGTGCTCAAGCCGGTCGCCGAGGGCGTCTGGATCGTCGACAGCGGCCCGTTGCGGATCCTGGGCTTCCCGCTCCCGGTGCGGATGACCGTGGTCCGGCTCGGCGATGGTGGCCTGTGGCTGCATTCGCCAACCCGCTACGACGCGGCGCTGCATCGGGCGATCGAGGCGCTGGGACCGATCCGCCACCTCGTCGCGCCGAACATCGCGCACTGGACCTTCCTGAAGGACTGGCAGAGCCAGTGTCCGGAGGCGCTGACCTGGGCGGCGCCCAACCTGCGCCAGCGCAGACAGGTTAGCCGCTCCGGCCTGCGGATCGACCGCGTGCTCGGGGACGCTGCGCCACCCGAGTGGCAGGCGGACCTGCGCCAGCAGGTGGTGCCGGGCGGCCTCGGCTTCCGCGAGGTCGCCTTCTTCCACAAGCGCAGCCGGACGCTGGTGCTCACCGACCTCGTCCTGAACCTGGAACCGGCGAAGATGCCGGCGCTCCTGCGCCCGCTGCTGCGGCTGGCCGGAATGACCGCGCCGGAGGGGAAGCCGCCGCCCTATCTGCGCCTCGTGATCAAGCTGCGTCGGCGCGACGCGGCCCGGGGCGCGGCGGATCTCGTGGCCCTCAAGCCCGAAGCGGTCGTCTTCGCGCACGGGCTCTGGTTCGCACGGGAGGGCACCGCACGCCTGCGCCGCTCGCTGCGCTGGCTCGGCGACTTCAGCTGACCGCAGACCGGTCGGCCGGCCGTCCCAGCCTCAGGGCTCCGCTGGCGTGTCGGTATCCCCAGAGCTGTCCAGCGACTTGGCCAGCTCCATCAGCACCTCTTCCACCATGGGCGGCCAGGGTACCCGCTCCTCGTCCAACAGCCGCGCCGCGCCGACCAGGGCATTGACCTGCTCCTCGAAGATCGGCCGCTGAACCAGCTGGGCGTATCGCACCCGGGCAGCCAGGGCGGTCGCGAGGCGCTGGACCTCGGCGATCCGTGCATTCGACGCGCCGGCACCATCCCGGTTGCCCATCCCTCACCCCTTTCGGATCCTCGCAGGCCTCAGATAGGCCTCAGGATGGGGGTCTCGGCAATCCCGGCGGAAGCCGCATCAGCGATCCGAACGACCGCGAGCCGGGTCTACATGGCGCTCACGCCCTGCCCCGGGGCCAAGACAGCTCACCATGCCGGAACACTAGGTCCTCCAACCGATGCCAAGATCGCCAGGGCGATCGCGGCAAGCAGGATATCGCGCTTGCGATCGATAGCCCATACGGGCATCGACTCTACGCGGCGGTCGCCGATGAGCCGGGTCAGGCTTTCCGGTAATTGGCTCCGACCTGCGGGAAGCCTGACCCGGCTCCGCCTCAACCAAGCCGCGCCGATCCGCATGGAAGGCTCAGGCCGAGCGGCTCGCATCCTCGATGCGGCGCGGTGCGGTGCTGGCGAGGACCTTTCGCTTGCCGGACCTGTGGCGCACAAAATCGTCGAGGGGCTTGCAAGCCGGCAGGCCTGATGCCGGGGTCGCCACTGCATCCAGGCATGGGGCAGCCGCTTCCGGGTCGCTCGGATCCGCCGGCAGGTCGATCCGCTGGCCGACCAGATAGGCTTCCAGGTCGATCAAGCGGTGACGCAACCGCCAGATGTCATTTTCTACGCCATTCAACTGGACAAGAAGGTCTGAGACGGTCCCTTCACGGGCCGCGATGGCCGAGAGGACGGTCGCCCGCTCGTTCAGCAACACAGCCTTGACGGTCGGGTTCATCTGGAGCCCCATTAAGCGCGACCGTGTCAGGGACTAGTAATCCCGCGCAGCCGGCAAGCCTCAATAGGACTTAGCCGATACGCCGGATGGCGAAGTCCTGAATGGGGCGTACGAAATCTGAATGCGGCAGCATCAACGGTTGGAGCTGAAAGTCCGAATCTGCGCGTCAACGGAACTTTCGCTCGGCAAGTGCGTCAGTTCCACGCAGAGCAAAGCGCCGGGAGGTTATCATGCGCGCGCCCTTGAAGATCGCCACCGTCGCCTTCCTCGTCGTCGGCATTCAGCCAGGCTGGGCACAATCCATCAGCCAGACGGGGACGGGGGGCGGTCCGACCACGGCTGCGAAGGCCCCACATACCGCGGCTACCGGGCAGACGGTGCCCAATCCGAACGCACTCGGACCGAGCGAGACCGGCAGCATCGAACGGCGGAGCCCGGGCGAACAGCGCAACGACGCGATCACACGCGGGATCTGCATCGGCTGTACGCGCTGACAGACGCCAATCACATGTCCCCGAAAGACAGCATCTAGCGGGTCGGCCACGGATAGGGGGCCGACCCGGCATCGCTAGCTCTCCGCCCGGAGGCTCTTGATGATGCGGCTGGCGATCTTGCGCACGGCCTCGTCGTCCCGCGCCTCGCCCTCCGCGCGGTCCCATAGGCGCGCCAAGCTGGCGTCAAGTTCGTCCAGCAGTTCCGGGTGGCGGTGAGCCAGGAAGCGGATCGTGCCGAACAGCAGGTGTTCGGTGGCCATCTCGTGTCGCCGGGCGTCGGCAACGTGTTCCAGTGAGGCGGATGTTGGCTCGGTCATGGCGGTCCAACGGTCCGGGCAGATGCCGGTTCAGTCACGTCCGCACGGTGCGACCCTGCGGCACGCATCCCGAACGCTGCATCCCTGAAACCCAGGCCTGAGCTGGAATGGCGCAGCCAGGAACCGCTGTGAGCAGGGCACGGTTTGACGACTTCACAGGGAGGATGAAGATGGTGGACGCTGCGCAGATCCAGGAACACGCCGAGGTCGTCGACTCGGACGGGGCCCATGTTGGAACCGTCGATCACATCGACAAAGGCGAGATCAAACTGACCAAGCGCGACGCGGCGGCGGGTGGCCTCCACCACTACATCCCGCTCGACTTCGTTCGGGCCGTCGAGGGCGGCAAAGTCCATCTCGACCGGCCGGCCGACGAGGTGAAGCGCGAGTGGTCGACCTCCTGATCGGCACGCATCGGCGCAGGTTCAACGCCGAAGACCGCCGATCCAGGCGGTGAGCGGCTCCACGAAGGCCGCCCAGGTCCGGGCCCAGACGGTCCCGGTTCTGCCATCCTGCGCAGGCCCGGCTGCCATGAGCGACGCCACGAACGCATCTTCCTGCACCTTGCATTCGTCGAGGGCGTTGCGTTCGTCCCCAGCCCGGCTCTGACCGGGCGGCTGATGGGCGTAGGATTCCCGCAAGCAGCGATGCCACGCCCGTTCGAGCGCGCGCGGATCGGTCGCCGCCGCCATCGCTGTCGACCCAGCGTCGATCAGGACGAGCATCGCGAGGAGGCTGAGCACGGGCGGGCGCATGACGCCTCTATGCCCGATTCGACGACCTGGTGCCTAGAACGAACAAGCAACACCTCGCGATCAGAAGCTGCCCACTCGGATGAGGCGCCAAGCCTGCGACGCCGCTCGGACCGTCGGTTGAACTTGCGGCATCGGCTTTCCCGGTCCTGGCCGCCGAACTGCAACAGTTTCCAACCCTAAGGCCCTGTAAGCCGGAGGCTCGGCAAAGGGTTACGGGATATGCGGCGCATGATGGAGAAGTGGGTACTGGGTCTCGTGCGGGTCGCGGCCTGGATCCTGGTGGCGGCGATCGTCGCCATCACGCTGGTGCCGATCGGCCTCCGTCCGGTGGTGACGGCCAATCCCAGCTTCGAGCGGGCGGCCGCCTACGCGTTGGCCGGCCTTCTTCTGACCCTGGGCTACCCGCGGCGCTGGCCGTGGATCCTGCTCGGAGCCGTGCTGCTGGCCGGCGGGCTGGAAGCCGGGCAGTCCCTCACGGGTACGCGTCACGGCCGGTTTGACGACTTCCTCGTGAAGGCGGCAGCGGCGCTGGTGGGCGGCATTGTGGGCCTCGGGTTGGCATCCTGGGTGGACCGGCGCCTCCAGGCCCGCACCAGCGGGTGACAGGGAAACCGCCGAGTTTCGGGGGCGTTGTCGTTCCGGACTCTCATGCGAGGTGCTGCCATGTTCGGCGCAGGCAAGCTCACGGGGCGGTTCTGGTTTCGGAAAACGTGGTCGGGCAAGCTGATTCTGCTCGTCGAGGAAGAAAGGCCGCGCTGGTTCAGCCGCAAGAAGCTGACTAAGCCGCGCTGGCGAGACGCACGGCTGCTCGATCTAGCCGAGGCGCCGATGCGTACACTGATGACCCTGGAGCGCGCCTACCGCGCCGAATACGGATCCAGCGCGACGCTTCCGGCCGCCGCGCCGTCGGTCAATCGCGGAACGATACCAGCGCCGATCGGGCACGCAGCCAACGCCTGAGCGCTGCCAGGTAGAAGGGCGCGGGCCGAGCATGAAGGGCAGGGCTCGGCCCGCCTGTCGTTCGGCTTCGTACCCCTCGAGGCCGCAGCGACGCCTCGAGAGACCACAGGATCGTTAAGACATCCCGAACGGGCCATCACGCGGCGGGCGCCCGGCGGCTCGACGCGCCTCGCCGTTAGGCCTGAGCCAGCGGGACGCAGTCCCACGCTTACACCGTTGCAAATCTATGTTGGTATTCATTCGATACAACAGTCGATAACCCACGGCGTCATCTGTTTTGTGCGATTTAGCGCTTGACTGTTGACAGATACAGCGATGTTCATCGCGTACTGTCCTCGCGAGAGCTGCCCATGGAAGACGACACCGCATTACCGCAAGACGATCAGACCGATGTCATTGCTCTGACCGCCGACATCGTGTCGGCATACGTATCCAACAATTCCGTCCCGATGCCCGAACTGGCGACCCTGCTGTCGCGTGTCCATGAAGCCCTCACGGGGCTTGGTCAGGCCGGCACACCCGCCGAGCCGGACGCCAAGAAGACCACGCCCGGCCAGATCCGGAAGTCGATCACCCCCGACGCGCTGATCAGTTTCATCGACGGCAAGCCGTACAAGACCCTGAAGCGGCACCTGAGCGGCCATGGCCTTACCATCGAGGCCTATCGAGAGCGTTTCGGGCTGCCGCGCGACTACCCGGCCACCGCTGCCAACTACTCGGCCATGCGCGCCGAGTTCGCCCGCACCGCAGGCCTCGGCCACAAGCGCCGGAAGCCTGCCGCGCACGCCTCCGAGGCCGCTGAGACGGTCGAGGCTCCGGCGGCAAAGCCCGCCCGCGCACGCAAGCCGGCGTGAGGTTGCGCCCGCTCCGGGGCACCCCGGCGTCGGCTGCGATCCGGTAAACCCGCGACAAATCGGAGGTCTTCATCGGGCGACGACTTCCGGTCACCGGGCTTTCGCGTTAGATCGGCTGACCAAGATCGGCAATCGAACCGACGGGCCGCGAGGAAACCCGAGATGATCCGCACGCGCTGCGCTGCGGCGGCGCTCTGATGGCGTCCACGATCGACTCCGGCCCGGACGACCGGGGCGCGCCGTTCGAGTGGATGCGCACGGCCGCCTGCCTTTTCGATGTCGAAAACTCCGACGCCGGAGCGCCGAACCGGCGCGCCCGGAGCCTGCGCCTGCACCCGTGAGCGGCTCGAAGACAGCCGCCGCCGAGGAGGATCATCATGGCTGAGTCTGAACTCGAACGGTCGGCGATGCGGCGGATCGGGTGGCGGCTGGTGCCGTTCCTGATCCTCGCCTACTTCGTGTCCTTCCTGGACCGGGTGAATGTCGGCTTCGCGGCCATCCAGATGAACCACGATGTCGGATTGACCGCCACGCTGTTCGGCTGGGGCGCCGGGATCTTCTTCCTCGGCTACTTCCTGATGGAGGTCCCCAGCAACCTGATGCTGGAGCGGTTCGGGGCGCGGCTCTGGATCGCCCGGATCATGGCGACCTGGGGTGTGATCTCCATGGCGATGGCGATGGTGCAGGGTCCCTGGTCGTTCATTGCCCTGCGTTTCCTGCTGGGCGTTGCCGAGGCCGGGTTCTTCCCGGGCGTGATCCTGTACCTGACCTACTGGTTCCCCTCGGCGTACCGGGCTCGGATCGTCGGCATCTTCATGATCTCGATCCCGATCTCGTCGTTCCTGGGCTCGCCGATCTCCGGGGCGCTGCTCGGCCTGAACGGATGGGGTCTGCGCGGCTGGCAGTGGTTGTTCATCCTGGAAGGTCTGCCCGCCGTCCTGATGGCCGGGGCCGTGCTGTGGTTCCTGCCCGATGGGCCGCGCCACGCGAAATGGCTCCCGCCGGCCGAGCGGGACTGGCTGGAGGGACGTCTGAAGGAAGAATCCGCCCGGAACGCCGCGCGCAGCGGCGGTGCCGCCTCGCCGTCGCTTGGAACGATGCTGCGTGATCGGCGGCTGATCCTGTTCGCCGCCATCTATTTCGGCTCGACCGCCAGCAGTTACGGCCTGACCTTCTGGACCCCGCAGATCGTCAAGAGCTACGGCCTGGGCAATTTCGAGACCGGCCTGCTGAACAGCGTTCCCTACGGCGTCGCCTCCGTGGCGATGATCCTGTGGGGGCGGCACAGCGACCAGGTCGGCGAGCGGCGCTGGCACCTCGCCATCCCGTTCCTGGTCCTGGCCGCAGGGCTGGCAGGCGGGACCGTCCTGAATGGGATCCTGCCGCTGGTCGGGGCGCTGACCGTCGCGGCGGTCGGCGTCTACATGCTGAAGGGGCCGTTCTGGGCCCTGGCGACCGAGGAGCTGCCGCCGGCTGCGGCGGCTGCCAGCATCGCGGCGATCAACGCTGTGGGCAATCTCGGCGGATTCCTAGGCCCCTACCTGATCGGCGCGATCAAGGATGCCACCGGCAGCTTCACTCTGAGCCTGACGCCGCTGATCCTGTTCGCGCTGATTTCGGCCGGACTGTCGCTCGTTCCTGGCCGGGCACGCGCCGCGCCGGGCGCCTCGCGAACAGCGTCGGCCCGCTGACTATCGGCTCCGTCAGCCGACCGAGTTGGGCGGAGGCCGACCTATGCTAGAGCTTGCCGACACCGGAGCCGTGCCCGACCGAATAGCGGTCGAGCACGGCTCACGGTCGTCGGTCCGACGCGTGTGCGGCGGGCGATAATGGGATCTGTGGAGTCGACGGCGTGCGTGCTGGTTCCCGATTGTCCGAGCGCTGGTTCAACGTCGCCCTCTGGCTCGTCGCACTGCTGTTCGCCTGGTTCCTGATCGGGCTGGGCTCCCTGGTCGTTGGCGACCTGCCGCAGGTGGAGCAGCACTACACCCTCGAGCAGTTCCTCGGATCCGACCAAGCCCGGGCCTCGACCGACGCGCTGAAGCAAATCCGCCGCGAGATGGACGACAGCCGGCGCCGGACGGAGCGGGACCAACTCGCCCTCGATGCCGCCCAGGCGGCCTCGGAAGGCGCCCGCGAGACCTTCGCCAATTGGCTAAAGACCAGGGATGCGACCCAGCGCGTCGATCAGGATCCGGGACTCATCGCACGCACCCGGCAGCTCGACGCACTCAAGGACGCCGAGCGGACGATCGAGGAGCGGCTGGCCGGGCTTGCCGAAACGCAGCGCACGCTGTCCGAGCGGGAGCAGGACCAGAGCCGGGTGGACGGCGAACTCCGCGCGGCGGCTCAGCAGAAGCTCGACTCGGCGGAGCGTGGCCAGGAACTCCGGGTGTTCGGCTACCGGCTCGCTCTGACCCTGCCGCTGCTGGTGCTCGCCGGATGGCTGCTGCTGAAGCGGCGGAACACGCGCAACTGGCCGTTCGTCTGGGGCTTCGCGTTCGCCGCCGCCTTCGCGTTCTTCGTCGAGCTGGTCCCGTACATGCCGAGCTACGGCGGCTACGTGCAGTACGGTGTCGGCGTGGTCGTGACGCTGGTCGGCGGTCGGGCGGCGATCAACGCCCTGCATGCCTACCGCGCACGTCAGGCGCTGGTCGAGACACGGCCCAACGAGGAGCGCCGCACCGAGATCGCCACCGATCAGGCTCTGGCCCGACTTGCCAAGAAGGTCTGCCCGGGCTGCGAGCGGCCGGTCGCGCTCGGCGATCCGAACACGAATTTCTGCCCCCATTGCGGGCTCGGCCTGTTCGAGGATTGCCAAGCCTGCACGCAGCGCAAGAGCACCTTCGAGCGGTTCTGCCACGCCTGCGGCACCCCGGGGGCCGGTGCGGTCCTGCCGGCGGCTTAAGGCGTCGCCTTCACTCCACCGAGGCTGGTGTCGGCCGTCCGACGACCCGGCTCAGCACGCGCCCGAGCTGGTCGGCGGAATAGGGCTTGTGTAGCAACTCGAAGCCGTGGGTGCCTTCCTGGGCCAGGACGTGGCTGTAGCCCGAGGTCAGCAGCACCGGCAGGTCCGGAAGGCGGCGCGCCAGCTCCTGGGCGAGCGCCAGGCCGCCCATCCCGGGCATGACCACGTCCGAGAACACCACCTCGAACCCGCCGCCGTCCCGGCCGAGCCGCTCGAGCGCCGCCTCGGCGTTGGCCGCCCAGACGGTTTCGTAGCCGAGATCCTGCAGGATCTGGGTGGCGAACTGACCGACCTCGACATTGTCCTCGACCACCAGGACCCGCTGCCCGGTGCCGAGCGGCGAGATTGTCGCCGGGACGCCCTCCGCCTCGTCGATCCCGCGATCGACCTCGACCTGCGGGAGATACAGGGTGAAGGTCGCCCCCTGCCCCGGCGCGCTGGTGACGTCGACGTTGCCGCCCGACTGCTTGGCGAATCCGAACACCTGGCTGAGGCCGAGGCCGGTGCCCTTGCCGACCTCCTTGGTGGTGAAGAACGGCTCGAACAGACGACCCAGGTCGGCCCCCGAGATCCCTGAGCCGGTATCGGTCAGCGACACCGCCACGAAGGCGGTGTCGGCCCCGGCATGCCCGCGGATCGCCGGCATAGTCCGACCGCCGGCGAGCCGCAGGGTCAGCGTGCCCTCCCCGTTCATGGCGTCCCGGGCGTTGACCGCCATGTTCACCAGGGCGGTCTCGAACTGGCTGACGTCGGCCCGGATATGGCAGGGCTCGTCCGGGACCTCGGCGATCACCCGGACGCGGGCGCCGATCACGGTGTCGAGCATGTCGGCGATCCCGCGGACCTTCTGCCCGACATGGAACACCTCGGGCTTGAGCGCCTGCCGCCGGGCGAAGGCGAGGAGCTGGCCGGTGAGCTTGGCGGCGCGGTCCACCGTGTCGGAGACCGCGTCGAGGTAGCGGGTCTTGCGCGCCTCCGGCAGATCGGGCCGGCGCAGGAAGTCCACCGAGGAACGGATGATCGTCAGCAGGTTGTTGAAGTCGTGTGCGACACCGCCTGTGAGCTGGCCAACCGCCTCCATCTTCTGCGACTGACGCAGGGCGTCTTCGGCGCGCATCAGTTCGCTGGTCCGCTCGGCAACACGCTGCTCCAGCGTGTCGGTAAGGGTGCGCAGCATCATGATGGCGCGGTCGCGCTCGGCCTCGATGGCCCGGCGGTCCTCGACATTGATCAGCACCCCCGGGAAGCTCAGCGGCGTCCCGTCCGGAGCGCGGTCGACCCGGCCGTTCGCCTCGATCCAGTAGTACTTCCCGTCGGTGCGCCGCACCCGGTACTGGTGCGCGTACGCCCCCCCGCGGGCGATGACCTCGTTGATCGCCGCGATCAGCCCCTGCCGGTCTTCGGGATGGACCGTAGCGATTACCTGCTCGAGGCTGAGCCCGACCCGGCCGAGGGCCGGATCGAGGCCGAAGCTGCGGGCGAAGGCCTCGTCCACGGTGAACGCGTCGGCGGGCAGATCCCACACCCAGGTGCCGATGATCGCGCCGGCCGACAGGGCGAGCTGGATGCGGTCGGCATAGAGCTGAGCCAGCGCCTGGCTCGCCTTCAGCCGCTGCTCCGCGAGCACGCGCTCGGTGGTCTCGACCACGACTGCGATCACCCCGGCCGGCTGCCCGGCCTCGTCGAGCACCGGCGAGTAGTCGAGATTCATCCAGACCTGCTCGGGTCGGCCGTAGCGGTGCAGAGTGAGTTCCTGATCCTTGTAGGACAGCGTGCCGCCGGCGAGCCCCACCCGCATCACGTTGTCGTTGAAGTCGGCGACCTCAGGCCAGCCCTCGCGGACCTTCGAGCCGAGGAGCTGCGGGTGCCGGCCGCCCGCGAAAGCCGAGTAGGCATCGTTGTAGATCATGATGCCGTCCGCGCCCCAGAGCAGCACGATCGGCACCGGCGACAGCAGCACGGTGCTGACCGCGGAGCGCAGGCTCTGAGACCAGCGGGCGATTGGACCCAGCGGCGTCGTCGCCCAGTCGTAGGCCCGGACGATCGCGCCCAGTTCGCCGCCTCCAGGCAGAAATGCGGCCGTGGCGCTCATGGCTCGCTCGAACTGCGCGGTCCTGCGGCAGCCCCTCGCACCGCCAGACCGGGCTCGCGATCGGTCGCGCAGGCTCGGTTGGCGGTGTCATGCACGTGCATCGCAGCCCCCGGTTCGGGCTTCGGCAAGATTGATACGGGTTCGCACACAGCCATGGCAGCGGCATCGCCCGTGGGGGGAAGGCTTACAAGCATCCGGTTGGCCGTCACCGCGTATTTTCGTCCAGAGGAAACGTCCTGAGACCCGCCCGCCACACGCCGCTCGACGGCTCACGACGGGGCCGGGCACGACGGAGCCGGGATTGATCGGCGTCTGGAGCGAACGCGCATCCCGGCGGTTCGGTCGCAATCCAGCCGGATCCGCAGCGCCACGGCTGCGACGTACGGAACCGGGCACGCGCGAACGGTCTTGGACCAACGGCGGCCCATGAGAACCGACCTCGGCCGCGCTTGCTGGCCGCCGGGCGCATTCATAGATGGCGTCGATGACCCCGATCCCATTCGACAACAGCTACGCCCGCCTCCCGGAGCGCTTCTATGCGTCCCGCGCGCCGACGCCGGTGGCGGCACCGCGCCTGATCCGGCTGAACCGAGCGTTGGCCCAGGACCTCGGCCTCGATCCGGACTGGCTGGCCGGTTCCGAGGGCGTCGCGGCTTTGGCGGGCAACCGTGTCCCGGAGGGCGCGGCACCGCTCGCAGCGGCCTATGCCGGGCACCAGTTCGGCCAGTTCGTACCGCAGCTCGGCGACGGCCGTGCGGTCCTGCTCGGCGAGGTGATCGACCGGGCGGGACAGCGCCGCGACATCCAGTTGAAGGGGTCCGGCCCGACACCGTTCTCCCGACGGGGCGACGGCCGCGCAGCGCTGGGGCCCGTGCTGCGCGAGTACCTCGTCAGCGAAGCCATGGCGGCGCTCGGCATTCCGACCACCCGGGCACTCGCCGCCGTCGCGACCGGCGAGCCGGTGGCGCGCGAGACGGTCCTGCCCGGCGCAATCCTGACCCGCGTGGCGGCGAGCCATATCCGGGTTGGCACGTTCCAATTCTTCGCCGCGCGGAGCGACGTCGAGGGTCTGCGGGCACTCGCCGACCACGTGATCGCCCGGCACTATCCCGATGCGGCCGGTGCGGAGAAACCTTACCGGGCACTGCTGGAAGGCGTCGTCGCCCGCCAAGCCGAACTGGTGGCCCGCTGGCTCTTGGTCGGCTTCGTCCACGGGGTGATGAACACCGACAACATGTCGGTGGCGGGCGAGACCATCGATTACGGCCCCTGCGCCTTCCTGGACGCCTACGATCCCCGGACGGTGTTCAGCTCCATCGACCGGAACGGCCGCTATGCCTATGGCGAGCAGCCCCGGATCGCGCTTTGGAACCTGACGCGCCTGGCTGAGACGCTGCTGCCGCTGCTCGATCCGGACGAGACCGAGGCGGTCGCGCAGGCCGAAGCGGCGCTGGCCGGCTACGCGCCGCGCTTCGAGGCCGCCTATCAGGGCGGTCTCAATGCCAAGCTCGGCCTGTCCGACATCCGGGACGGCGACCCCGCGCTGGCAGGCGACCTCCTGAAGCGTATGGCAGAGAATCAGGCGGACTTCACCCGCACGTTCCGGGCCTTGTGCGCGGTCGCGGAACGACCGGAGACCGGCGCCAATCCGCGCGACCTGTTCGTCGATCCGACGGCCTATGACGACTGGGCGTCGCGCTGGCGCGCCCGCCTGGCCCAGGACGGCCGCAGCCCTGCGGCGGTCGCGGCGGCGATGCGGCAGGTCAACCCCGCCTACATCCCGCGCAACCACCGGGTCGAGCAGATGATCGAGGCGGCAGTGGAGCGTGACGACTTCGCTCCCTTCGAAGCCTTTCTGGCGGTGCTGTCGCGCCCCTACGAGGACCAGCCCGCGGCCGCCCCTTATGCCGAGCCACCCGAGGGCGGCGGGGTCGGATACCGCACGTTCTGCGGTACCTGAGCCGACCCGGCACTCAGCGTTGCGGCCAAGCGTAGATCTCGTGAAGGCTGCCGCCGTACCTGAACCAATGCACGCCCGTCGCTGGATTGAAGCCGTGATCCTCATGAGACGCGGCGATCGACGAGACGAGCGCCTGCGCCACATCCCGATCTGAAATCTCGTACGCGAGCAAGCGCGGATGATCCGCGTCGGCCTGCGCCCGATCGCGAAGAAAGATGGAATACGATTTCATCTTCATCACACCTGAGACAACCTGCTGGACGGAAGCAGATGTCGAAGGCGAGGCATTTGTTCAACATCGCCGAGCAACAAGGTTAATGCTTTTTAAGACAAATTCGAGCATTTTATCTACCAAATGCTGTCCTGCATGCGCCACCAGGCATCCCGAAAACGCATCGGGGCGGAAGCGTTATCGGTCTGGATTCGCTTCCTAGAATAGGTTACCTGCCTGCCCGGGGCGGTACGTGCCGCCCTGGGGCGTGGAAACCTCTTGCTCGACGGTTTGGTGCCGGCCGCGATGGCACCCGAATCCTTGACCGCGTGGGTCGGGGAGCCTGCGGCGTATGTCCAGGTGTTCCGGCACTAAAGGTCGTAGGGACCGTTCGAGCACGGTTTTCCAACTCCCCGACTATGGATGGTTCAGGAGGCTTGTCTGCGGGGACGTACCGCGGACACGAGCCTGTCGGGGGTGGCCCATGGGCTCCGATGTTCCCGAACTGCGTGCGCGCCAGCTTGCCGCTCTGCGGGCTGCCTACGAGGCCTGTGCCAGACAGGCCGACGATCGCGCCGTCACCGGTGCGGCGCTGCACACACGCGTGCTGCTGGGCCGGATCCTGGTCCTCCTGGGCGGGTTGGAGGAGCGGGCGCCCCCCCGGCGATAGCGCTTCTCCCGGTCGTGCCGCCGTCAGGCAGGTCCGGCGCGGCGAGATTCACCGTACCGGCCGATTCCGTTTCGTCTCCACATTGGCGGGAGGGACTCCAGCGTGCCGGCGGTTCGACCGGATGCTAGGCTCGGGCTTCCCATCTCCGGGTCCCACGATGCGTCTCATCAACACGCTACACGTCGGAACGCGCGGGCTTGCCTGGACGGCGCTGCTCGGAGCCGGGCTGATCGCGCGCGCTGCCGCCGCGAGGGCGGATGAGCGCCCGAACTACGAGAGCGACCGGCGCGGCGTCTTCCTGACCTTCCTCAACGCACCCGGTCCCGGCGAAGCGATCGCCCGCTCACCGCGTTTCGGCCTGTCCTTCGGAGGCGAGGCCCGCCCGGTGCTCGTCGATACCGGCTCCACCGGCATCGTCGTGTCGGCCGGGCGCATCCCGGATGTCGACGCCCTGCCGAGCCGGCCCGGTCGCCTGACCTACACGAGTTCCGGCCGGATCATGATCGGCCGCTGGGTGACGGTGCCGGTGACCCTGTCGGGCCGCGACGGCGCCAGGGTCTCGACGCGGCCGCTTCCCGTGCTGGCGGTCGACCGGATCGACTGCACAGAGAAGGCCCGCTCCTGCACCCCGGAGGATGCCCCCGGGCACGTGGCCATGCTGGGGATCGGCTTCGGGCGCGAGGACGACAGCCAGACCCAGAGCACGCCGGACACCAATCCGCTGCTCAACGCCGAGCCGCCGGGTCCCGGTCCGGTCCATCGCGGCTACGTCGTGACCAAGTCGGGGGTGCATGTCGGGCTGACACGCGCCAACACCCGGGGACGCTTCCGCTTCGTGAAGCTCGATCCGCATCCGCGGGTCTCGGGCGACTGGCTCGGCGTACCGGTGTGTATCGGGGTGAATGCCCGGGAGCCGGGCGCCTGCGGTCGCGCGCTGATCGATACCGGCGTGACCGACATGTTCCTGACGCTCCCGCCCGAGCAAGTCACTGAGAGCCTCCGTACCGATGGCGCCGGCCACCGCGCGCTCGCCCCCGGGACGCGGCTGCGCTTCCGCTTCGGCGACGCGGCCGGCTACGCGATCACGAGCGGCGATACCGCCTCGCTCCTGGCGCCGGAGCGCATCGTCCTCAACACCACGCGTCCGCTGCCCTTCGTCAATACCGGCCTGCGCCTGCTCAACGGCTTCGACGTCCTGTACGACGCCGACGGCGGCTTCTACGCCTTCCGCGCCCGGCAGACGGATGATGAGCCCTGAAGCCCGCCTCGGTCCTGGAGCCTGCCATGCTGCGAACCGTCCTCATCGGAGTCCTGATCGCCCTGCCGGCCGTCGGCTCCGCCGTGGGGGCGGACTGCACGCAGGCGCCCGATCAGACGGCGGCGAATCTCTGTGCGGCCCAGAATTTCGCGCAGGCCGATGCGGAACTGAACCGGCGCTACACCGCCCTGCGCGACAAGCTCGACAGCAACGGGCGGCACAACCTGGTGGCGGCGCAGCGGGCCTGGATCGCCTTCCGCGACCTCGAGTGCAACCTGCGCACCGGCTACGACGCCTCCGCGCCCGATTCCAACGGAACGATCGCGCCCCTGCTCGACGGCACCTGCAAGACCGAGTTGACCCGCCAGCGCATCCAGGACCTGACCGCACAGATCAAGTGCCCGGGCGGCGACCTCGCCTGCGCACCCTGAGCGGGATACGGACCGGCCTCAGATCACCTCGTAGGCGAACAGGAAGGCGACGCCGGTGATGCCCATGAGCCCGAGCAGGAAGAAGTTGTCCGCCACCTGCTCGGCGAAGCGGCTGATGCGCGGCCGGGCCTCGAGCCGCGTCGACAGGTAGGACAGGATCGCGCTCAGCAGGAACAGGACGGCGACGATGCCGCTGTAGACGTCGACCTGGCTGGGACCGGAATAGTGCTCCAGCAGCTTCACCAGACCAATCAGCGTGGTGCTGATTCCGATCATCGTGCTGGCGGTCGGGAGGATGTGACGGGATTTCTCCCCGTCCTTCACACCGGGCAGGCCCACCGATCGTCCCTCCTCGCGCCGCGTCCAATCCCGGGACGGTATGCGCGGGACGGATTGATAACCGGTATGCGCATCGGTGTAGTCCCAGCGAAGACACCGGGTGTCCGACAGCCCGATCGTCGGTCAGACCGCGCGTTAACTCGGGCCGTGGCCGCGCGATCCCGCGCAGTCACTGCGAAGTGTACGACCTGCGGCCGCGGAACGCTGACTCAACGCGAAGACCTTCGCACGTGGGGCGGACGCGGCCGGCCGGTCCGCGCCCCGGCCGGCGTGACGCCGCCGATCCAGGTCGATGGGTGCGGGTTCCGTGTCCCGATCGGTGAGCCGGTCGTGCCGGGCGAGGGCCAAGCGTCCGATCGTCGGCGCTGCCAGTCGCCCCCTTCCCGGTTGCGGACGTGCGGCGGGGTGATGATCGCGTCCCACGCAGGGATCTCTGCAATCCGGACGGCCTATCGCCGAGCGATGATTTTAATCCCGGCCTTATTTATGGATCAGGGTATTTACCGAAAGCCTTAATACGTGGATAATAGCAACATCAAAACCTATTCAAGATGCCCTCAAGAAATATTGCGCAATCTCTACGTGGGAAAATAACATGGAAGACAGAGAACTAAAGCTTGCGATCATAATAAATTGTCATAATTATGAAGATTACGTTCGAAATGCGATCGCAAGCGTACTCTCTCAGGACACGACCCACTGCGATGTCATCGTCGTCGATGATGGATCGACTGATCGTTCGTGGGAGGTAATCGAGCAGTTCAAGGTTCGCGCGTTCAGGAAAGAGAACGGCGGTCAAGTCAGCGCCTGCCGATACGGCGTGTCGAAAACGGATGCCCCGTTCATCCTGTTCTTGGATGCCGACGACGAACTCGTTCCGGGCTCGATACAGACGATCATCCAGCATCTCGATGCGGACGTTGCGAAGCTACAGTTCCCATTGCTTCGCATCGACAGCAACGGCACGCCGCTCGGCACGTCTTTTCCGAATCTGGCGAAAGGCCGGGCGCGCGCCACGTTCGTCAAGGCCATCGAGAGGGCGGGGACCTACATCTCGCCACCGACCTCGGGCAACGTGTTTCGCAGGGACCTGTGCGCGCTCCTGGAGGACGCCCATTACGATTCGGCCGTCGACGGCGTGATGCTGCTCGCCGCGCCGTTCCACGGTGACGTCGTGAGCCTGTCCGAACCGCTCGGCCGCTACAGATTGCACAACAAGAACAAGTCCGGCACCAACCGGACACCGACGGTGGCCCTGATCAGAAAGCACCAGAAACGGTTCGTCGATCGGCTGGAACATCTTAGAACCGCACTGCCCGACAGGGATGGATCCTGCAAAATCGCCTCGCCGACCCGTATGTACATGCATGCTCGGTACAATAATTACTGCGATATACTGGAGATGCGCCGCATCACCTGGGCGGGCGTCGTCGTCACGATCCGATCGTTCCCGACCTGGTACAGCCCGCTCAGGCGCGTATCCGTCGTGCTGTTCCTGCTGGCCTGCACAATCCTGCCGCGCCGGACGGTCCGATCGATCCTGGAGGCGCGTCTGACCGGGAGTTGGAGGCCTGTCGTGTCGAACATCCGCACCTTGGGCATGGCCCGGTCGGGCTGATGGGCCGCAAGCGGGCCTTTGCCCGCATCCGGCAGCGATCGGGGACCATCGGCCCCGGTAGGGAGAGGCGGCACACGCGCGCCAGACGTGGGACGACCGGTGCCTACGCCGGCGAGCACCGGGACCGGAGCGCAAGACGAAGCGATCGCGGAGACGGCAATGGCGAGATCTCCGGGGCGTCAGGCTTGCCCGCGATAGTCCGTCCGGGCTCATTTTGCCGACCGGCCCAGAACGTGCTTGGATGCAGACGCCGGAACTATGCATCTCGATAGAGGCATCGGTTCCGGATGTCTGCGCGGGGCCCGATGCCGGGCCCGCTCATCTTCGGAGGCCTGTCGACCGGCATGAAGGACGCCATTTCTTGCTGTCCAAGGGGCGTCACGTCCGGGAGCGCGACGCGTCCGCACCGGGCGGTGGCGCGCTAGGATGGCGGCCGCGGAGCCACCGGACGTCATCGTCGTCGGAGCGGGCGTCATCGGGCTGTCCGCCGCCCTGGCCCTGCGCGCGCGCGGCCTGTCGGTCACGGTGCTCGATCGGGAGGGCCCGGCGGCCGGGGCGAGCGCGGGCAATGCCGGCGCCTTCGCGTTCTCCGACATCCTGCCGCTAGCCTCGCCCGGCATCCTCAGGAGGGCGCCGCGCTGGCTGCTCGATCCGCTCGGGCCGCTCTCGGTGCCGCCGGCCTACGCGCCCCGGATCCTGCCCTGGATGCTGCGCTTCTGGCGAGCCTGCGCGCCGGATCGCGTCCGCCGGGCGACCGCCGCCCAGACCGCGCTCATGGACCTGTCGCGGGACACGCTGGAGCCATTCCTCGAGGCCACCGGCACGCGGGGGATGCTGCGCAAGGACGGCAACCTCCAGGTCTACGAGGGAAAGCCGGAATTCGAGGCCGCCCTCCCCGGCTGGGACGTCCGCGCCGATCACGGCATCGCCTTCCAGCACCTCGACGCCGCCGCGATGGCGGCGATCCAGCCGGGCCTGGCGCCCCGCTTCACGCACGGGACGTTCACCCCCGGCTGGTACTCGATCGCCGAACCGAAAACCTACGTGCTCGCCCTGGCCGAGCGCCTGCGGGACGAAGGCGGCGCGATCGCGCGGGCCGAGGTCACGGCGCTGCGCCCCACGGCCGACGGCGTCGCCGTGGTGACATCCGCCGGCACCCGCATGGCCGGGCAGGTCGTGGTCGCGGCCGGGGCCTTCTCGCACCGCCTTGCCCGCACCTTGGGCGAGCGGATCCCGCTGGAGACGGAGCGGGGCTACAACACGACCCTGCCCGAGGGCGCCCTCGACCTGCGCACGCAGGTCACCTTCGGGGGCCACGGCTTCGTGGTGACGCGGCTCTCCTGCGGGATCCGGGTCGGCGGCGCGGTGGAACTCGGCGGCCTCGACCGGCCGCCGGATTTCCGGCGCTCGGAGGCGATGCTGCGCAAGGCCAAGACCTTCCTGCCGGGCCTCAAAACCGAGGGCGGCCAGCCCTGGATGGGCTTCCGACCGTCGCTGCCCGACTCGTTGCCCGCCATCGGTCGGGCCGCGTCCACCCGCCGGGTCGTCTACGCCTTCGGGCACGGTCATCTGGGGCTGACCCAGTCGGCGGGCACCGCGCGCCTCGTCGCCGACCTCGTCACCGGCGCGCCGCCGTCCATCGACCTCGCGCCGTTCTCGCCCCAGCGCTTCCGATAGGGCTTCGACCATGGCCAACCACACCTTCTCGTGCCTCGACGGCCATACCTGCGGCAACCCGGTCCGCCTCGTCTCGGGCGGGGGCCCGATCCTCGAAGGCGGCACCATGCTGGAGAAGCGCGCCCATTTCCTGCGCGCCTACGACTGGATCCGCACCGGGCTGATGTTCGAGCCGCGCGGCCACGACATGATGTCGGGCGCGATCCTGTATCCGCCGACGCGGCCCGATTGCGACGTCGCGGTGCTGTTCATCGAGACCAGCGGCTGCCTGCCGATGTGCGGCCACGGCACCATCGGCACGGTCACCATGGCGATCGAGAACGGCCTGGTCACGCCGCGCGCGCCGGGGCGGCTCTCGATCGACGCGCCGGCCGGCAAGGTGGACATCACCTACCGGCAGGAGGGCCGTTTCGTGGAGGAGGTGCGGCTGCGCAACGTGCCGGGCTTCCTGCACGCCGAAGGGCTGACCGCGCATCTCGATGGGGTCGGCGAGATCGTGGTGGACGTCGCCTACGGGGGCAACTTCTATGCGATCGTCGAGCCCCAAAAAAACTTCCGGGACATGGCCGATCACACCGCCGGGGACCTCATCGCCCGGTCGCCGAAGCTGCGCGCGGCGCTCAATGCCACGTACGACTTCGTCCATCCCGAGCATCCGGAGATCCGGGGCCTGTCCCACATCCTGTGGACCGGCGCGCCGCGCCACCCCGAGGCCCAGGCCCGCAACGCCGTGTTCTACGGCGACAAGGCGATTGATCGCTCGCCCTGCGGCACCGGCACCTCGGCCCGCATGGCGCAGCTCGCCGCCAAGGGACGCCTCGGGGTCGGCGACGATTTCGTGCACGAATCGATCATCGGCTCGCTGTTCCGCGGCCGGGTCGAGGCCGCGACCACGGTGGCCGGCAAGCCCGCGATCGTGCCCTCGGTGGCGGGCTGGGCGCGCCAGACCGGCATTAACACCATCTTCATCGACGACCGCGATCCGTTCGCGCACGGCTTCGTGGTGGCGTAGCTCCCAGCGGGTCCGCGTCGAAGTCGCCGTGCCCGCGGTCCCTCAGGGCGCGAGCCGGGTGAACACGTAGTCGTGGTCCCGGACGTTGGCCTGATGGCAGGCGAAGCAGGTCTCGTGCTGGGCCGCGTCCGTGGGCTTGCCGTCGATGAAGCGGCCGAACCCCCAGCCGCCGGTTTCCGGGTAGCGCTTCGAATCCTTGACCATGACCTGGATCGTGGTCGCCGCCCCGGGGACGAAGGCGGGCTCGAATTCCCGGGAGGGGGTGCGTTTCCAGGCGCGCTTTACCAGGATCGTCCCGTCCGGGAAGGGCAGCGTGCCCGCCCGGTAGGCCTGCAGCGCCGGGGCGTTGCCCACCACCGCGCGCAGCTCGTCGAGGGCGCCGGTCTCCTGCGCGACCCCGATGAGCGGCCAGTCGCGAAAACCGTCCGGAACGGTCACGCCGTAGAGCGGCGACGCGTCGGGCGCGGTCCCGGCACGGAGGGCGGCGGCGCCCAGCAGGGCGGCCGCGAGCAGGCTGGACGCAGCAACCGTGATGGCGCCCATCGCCAGCTCCTGTGCCGTCTCGCGACGATCCGGGCGCCGGGACCTCAACCCGAGGCCGCATCGATGACGGCCTGCGCGAAGGCGCCCGGCGCCTCCTGCGGCAGGTTGTGGCCGATCCCGCCGGTGATCAGCCGGTGCGCGTAGCGGCCGGTGAATTTCCCGGCATAGGTCGCAGGCTCCGGATGCGGGGCGCCGTTGGCGTCGCCCTCGAGCGTGATCGTCGGCACGGCGATCTCCGGCGCCCGGGCCAGCCGGTCCTCCAGGGCCTCGTAGCGCCGCTCGCCCTCGGCGAGCCCGAGCCGCCAGCGGTAATTGTGGACGACGATGCCGACATGGTCGGGGTTGTCGAAGGACTGGGCGCTGCGGGCGAAGGTCGCGTCGTCGAACGCCCAGCGCGGCGAGGCGCTCTGCCAGATCAGCCGGGCGAAGGCGTCGCGATACGCCTCGTAGCCGGCCCGCCCCCGGCTGGTGGCGAAGTAGAACTGGTACCACCAGGACAGCTCGGCCTTCGGCGGCAGCGGCGCCTTGCCGGCCTCCTGGCTGCCGATCAGGTAGCCGCTCACCGAGACGAGGGCGCGGCACCTGTCCGGCCAGAGCGCCGCGACGATGCAGGCCGTCCGGGCGCCCCAGTCGAAGCCGCCGAGCACGGCGCGGGGGATGCCGAGGGCGTCCATGAGGGCGATGACGTCCACCGCCAGCGCCGCCTGCTCGCCGTTGCGGACCGCGTCCGTGGCCAGGAAGCGGGTCGTCCCGTAGCCGCGCAGATGCGGAACGATCACCCGATGGCCCGCTGCGGCGAGCATCGGGACGACCTCCGCGAAGGCGTGGATGTCGTAGGGCCAGCCGTGCAGCAGGATGACCGCCGGACCGTCGGCGGGGCCGGCCTCGGCATAGCCGACATCGAGCATCCCGGCCTCGACCTGCTTCAGCGTGCCGGGCATGGGGCGAGGGACGGGGCGAGGGACGGGGCGAGGGACGGGGCGAGGGATGGAACCGTCCGCGGGGGCTCCGGTCTCGGCCCGCGCGCCGCCGATGCGGCCGAACTCCGCGAATGCCAGGGCCGCGGCCGTGGCGCCGAGGAGCCGGCGGCGGCTCCGGTCGATGGTCTCGGGGGGATGTTCAGGATGCGTGGCGGCTTGCATGGGCGGCCTCCGTTTTGACGGATCTTCGATAGCGCGAAGACTGCATCACAGGCCGGCAACGCGCTTGAAGACGGTTTTCAGAAGCGCTCGATTCTTACCGCGCGGCGCCTGTGCCCGTCCATCGTCCTGAACGGTGGCCGACGATCTTCGTAACGGCGCCGTTCCTCACGGCGTTGCGGACCCGGTCCTCGGTCGGATCCCCGCCACGATCGGATCACTGGGACAGGGTGCGCAGCTCGCCGCGGGCGAGGCCGACCAGGGTCCGGCCGAGCAGCCACAGGATCACCAGCGTCGCCAGGGCCAGGAGCGCCAGGGCGGTGCCGTCGGCGAGCGCGCCCGGCATCGCGGTCGCGACGCGCAGGGACGCCACCGCGGCGGCGGCGAGCGGGAAGCTCACCGCCCACCAGGCGACCCGGAACGGGCAGGCCTGGACGAGGCGGGCGAGCTTGGGCAGCAGCACCGCCAGCAGGAACAGCGCGACGGTGTAGAGCGCCTCCGCGAACAGGTCGATCGTCCCGGTGGTCGCCACGTAGGTCGAGAACCCGACCGCGAACGGGGCGATCAGGATCAGCAGCGCCGGCTGCAGCGCCACCGGAAGCGGCGCCTCGAACAGCAGGCGCGACAGGATCAGCGTGAACAGCGGCACCGCGAAGAACAGGCCGACCGCGAGCCCGAACATCATGACCGCGTGCATCGGCGGAAGGCCCAGCCCCGGCAGGGCGAGCGGCACGTCGAGGAGGCCCACCACCGGGACGATCCAGGCCGGCGTCGCGTGCGCCGCCTGCTGGCGCTCGCTCAGCCAGCGGGTCACGATCAGCCACGCGAACAGGGTCATGCCCACGGCGCCCAGAACCCACAGGACCTGCGCGACGAGCAGGTTCGCTCGCGCCAGCGGGATCGGCAGCAGCAGCAGGCTGATCAGCGGCGTCCCGAACAGGTTTCCGGCGATCGGATGGAGAAACTCGGCGCGCACCGCCTGCGGGGCGATGGCAGCCTTCACGGCGTAGCCCGCCGCGATCGCCACGAAGGCGGCGAGCGCGGCCAATCCCAGGGCATCCGCGATCCAGGCCGGCGCGGCATAGCGGGCCTGGGCCAGGCTCCAGGCGACGCTGAGGCCGGTCAGGCCCATCACCGCGGCGAACAGGCCGACCGGCAGCGCCGCGAGCTGCCGCCAGCCCGCCAGGGCGGCCGGCGGCGTGTCGGGGGCCTTGTGCGCGGTCAGGGCGGTCTCGGGCGGATCCGCGATCCGCACGCCCGGCGCGACCATATCCAGCATCGGCTGCCTCCAAGATGGCCCCGGCGAGCCCGGCCCCCGTCGCCGGCCTGCCGGACGCGTCCCCAAAACTCGTCAGGCCGCGGTGAGCCTGGTGTTGGCGATCGGGAGGGCGCGGATGCGCTGCCCGGTGAGGGCCGCGACCGCGTTCAGCACGGCCGGCGGCACCCCCGGAAGCCCCGGCTCGCCGACGCCGCCCATGGGCGCGCCGCTCTCGACGATGCGCACGTGGACCGCCGGCATGTGCTCCCGGCGCAGGATCGGGTAGGTGTCGTAATTCTGCGACTGGCGCACGCCGTCGCGGTAGACGATCTGCTCGAACAGCACCGACGAGAGGCCCAGGGCCGCGGCCGACTCGACCTGGGCCCGCACGATCGCCGGGTTGACCACGCTGCCGGGATCGAACGCGATCCACAGGGTGTGGACCCGCGCCTCGCCGCCCTCGACCGACACCTCGGCGATCGTGGCCGTCTCCGACCCGAACGGCGAGGCCATCGCGAGGCCGCGGGCGCGCATGCCGCCCTCGGCCGCGTAGGGCCCGCGCCGCCAGCCGCCGGACATCTCGGCCACCGCCGCGAGCAGCGCCAGGTGGCGCGGGCTGTCCTTCAGGAGCGCCTGGCGCAGCGCGAACGGGTCCTGCCCGCCCCCTTGCGCGATCTCGTCGAGGAAGCTCTCGTAGAACGCGTCGTTCATCGAGTGGCCGACGGAGCGCCAGAACGCGATGGTCACCGGGTGGGCGAGCTTGGTGAAGGTCATCCGCCGGTTCGGGATGGCGTAGGGCTTCTCGACGATCCCCTCCACGGCGGAGGAATCGATCGGGTTCTTGAACAGCGCCCCGAAATAGCGCCCGATCGGCCCCTCGCCGACGGTGCGGACCTCGATGGCGCTCGGCCGGCCCTCTGCGTCGAGGGCGGCCCGGAAGCGGCTGTAGCTGAGCGGGCGCAGGGCGTCGGAGCGGAACTCCTCCTCGCGCGACCACAGCACCTTCACCGGACGCTTGGTCGCCTGCGCGAGGCGGATCGCCTGCGGGAACGGGTTGCCGGGCCCGTAGGCGAAGTGGCGGCCGAAGAAGCCGCCGAGCATCGGCGAATGGATCCGCACCTGCGCCGGCTGCAGGCCCGCGGCCTGGGCGGAGATCGCCTGGAACAGCTCCGGCATCTGGTTGGGCAGCCAGAGGTCGAGCGTCCCATCCTCGGCAAAGCGCGCGAGCGCCGAGGGCGGCTCGAGCTGGGCATGAGCGAGATAGGGTGCCTCGTACTCCGCCTCAATGACCTTGGCCGCCTTGGCGAAGGCGTCGGCGGTGTCGCCCACCGCCTCGGCCGCGAGGCCCGGATCGGTGGAAGCCTTGAGCGCCGCCACCATCCCGTCGGACGAGAAGTCGGCCGCGACCGTGTCGAGCCCGCCGGGCTTGGGCGCCGACCAGCGCACGGTGAGCGCCTCGACCGCCTTGCGGGCCCGCCACCAGCTGTCGGCCGCGACCGCGACGGCGCCCGGCAGGCGATGCACCGAATGGACCCCCGGCATCGCCCGGATGTCCGCCTCGTTGGTGAGCGCCTCCGGCTCGGTGCCGAGATGCGGGGCGTGCTGCACGGCCGCGTACAGCATGCCGTCGAGTTTCTGGTCGATCGCGTAGACCGCCCGCCCGGTCGCCTTGTCGTGCACGTCGAGCCGCGGGACCGGCTGGCGGATATACCGGAAGGTCGCCGGGTCGCGCAGTTGTACGGCCTCGTTCGGCTTCAGCAGCAGGGCGTCGGCCGCCAGGTCACCGTAGGGCAGCGACCGGTTGGTCGCCGCGTGCAGCACGACCCCGTCGCGGGTGGTGAGTTCGGCCTCCGGGACCTTGAGCCGGGCCGCGGCGGCGCGGATCAGCATGTCGCGGGCGGTCGCGCCGAGCCGGCGCATCACCGCGTAGCTGGAGCGGGTCGAGAAGCTGCCGCCGGTCATGCGCAGCCCGTTCACCACGGCATAGTCGGGACCGGGCGGCGCGCATTCCACGACGAACCGCGCGGGCGGCACGTCGAGCTCCTCGCCGACGATCTGCGCGATGCCGGTGGCGATGCCCTGACCGCCCTCGACGAAGGGGCTGAGCAGCTTGACGGTGCCGTCCGGGTGGATCTCCAGGAAGGCGGCGACCCGGGTGCCGGGCTTGGGCGCGATCGCGCCCGCTCCCTCCGCGGGCCCCTGCGCCTGGGCGCGGGCACTGCGGCCGGGGAGCGCCACGCTGAGCACCAGCGCGCTGCCGGCGGCCGTCAGGAAGCCGCGCCGCGATGCCTCGCGCGGCATCGGTTCGACCACGGTCACGGCGTCCGCCGGGGCCGGAGCGAGAAACTGTTCCATGCCGCTCTCCTCAGGCCGAGGCCTGCCGCACGGCGGCGGCGATGGCGTTGTAGGTTCCGCAGCGGCACAGGTTGGTCATCGCGTCGGCGATGTCGGCGTCGGTGGGGCGCGGCGTCTGCTTGAGCAGGGCGGTCGCGGCCATGACCTGACCCGACTGGCAATAGCCGCATTGGGGCACCTGAAGCGCCACCCAGGCCGCCACGACCTTTTGGCCGACCGCGTCCTGCTCCACCGCCTCGATCGTGGCGACGGGCTGCGTGCCGACGCTCTCGATCGGGATCTGGCAGGAGCGCGTCGCCTGGCCGTCCAGCAGCACCGTGCAGGCGCCGCATTGGCCGATACCGCACCCGTACTTGGTGCCGGTCAGGCCCAGCGTATCACGCAGGACGAACAGTAATGGCGTGTCGGGCTCGGCATCGACTGCATGCTGGCGACCATTGATCGACAGGTTCACCATGATCGTGTCCGTCCGAATATCAGCAGGGCCTGCACCATGCTTAAGCGTGGCCCTGCCCGCGGCCTACGCCATAAAGGCCACGTTTTCGGACATCGCCCACGGCCGCAGCCCGCCGGCACCGCCCGCGGACATGGTCCGCGTCACATCACGGCGAGCGGCCCGGCAGCCTGGCGGATTCGCCGGGGGACCTCGCCGTAGACCCGGAGGAACGACCGGCGCATCCGCTCCCGGTTGGCGAACCCGACCGCCTGGGCGATGGCCTCCAGCGGCAGCCGGCTCTCCTCCAGCATCAGCTTGGCCGCATCGACCCGGATCGTCTCGACGGCCTTGGCCGGGGAGGTCCCGGTCTCGGCGCGGAACAGGCGCGTCAGCTGGCGCGGGCTCAGGCAAGCCACCGCCGCCAGGTCCTCGGCCGTCAGCGGCTTGCCCGGGTTGCGCCGGGCGTAGTCCAGGACCCTCTGGATCCGATCGGTGGGGGGATCGACATCGAGCAGGGCCGAGCGCTGCGCCTGGCCGCCGGACCGGCGCCGCTCCATCACCAGCCCCCGGGCGACCGAGGTGGCGAGGTCCCGGCCGTGGTCGCGCTCGACCATGCCGACCGCGAGGTCGATGGCCGCCGACATGCCGGCCGAGGTCCAGATGTTGTCGTCGGCGATGTAGATCTTGTCGACGTCGAGCTTGCAGGCGGGGTAGCGCGCGCGGAAATGGGGCGCGAAATGCCAGTGCGTGGTCGCGCGCCGCCCGTCGAGTATCCCTGCATCGGCCAGGGTGAAGGCCCCCAGGCACAGGCCGGCGAGCCTGCGTGTCCCCTGCGCGGCGGCGCGGATATAGGCGGCGAGCCCCGGCGCAGTCGTCGGGATGCCGACGCCGGCCGCGACCAGGATCGTGTCGAAGGCGTCCGGCTCGGCCAGCGGCTCGGTGGCGACGTCGGCGCCCAGGCCGGCCCGGAGCCGGCCGCCCAACTCGGAATGCAGGCGGACGTCGTAGAGCTTCTCGCCCGCATACCAATTCGCCATCTCGAACGGCGAGGTGACGGCCAGACCCATGAAGTCGAAATCGGGACAGAGGACGAGGCCGATGCGACGCGTCGCTGCCATGAAGAACCGTCCCGTTCCACCCCGGTATCGGCTTTTGTAGTAGCATTCCTTTCGAGAGAGGGCGAACGGTAGAAGCACATCCCGACGTGCGCGACGCGGTTTTCTCACCGGATACGGGTCAACCGCCGGGCGGACGGAGCGCATGACCGACGCAGGCGCCGCGGATCCTTCGGGCCGGCCGCGCAATCTCGACGCCCGCCGGGCTCAGCGAAGGGCGAATCGGAAGCACCGATCCCTCAAGATCGCAATGAAGCAGGACGCCAGCCGCGAACGATACATTCTTCCCATCGTATTGCACAACACCACGACGATTCTTCCGTCTTGTCCTGTTCGCCGATCGAAGACGATTGACGACGAACAGCGCCGCGCAGATCGTGATACTCTGCAACATCCCTTCCGCAGAGGTGCCGGTTTTGCCTACGGAACGCATCGTCCTGAGCGAGAACATCGCCGCCACGGCCCACGCGATCTTCGCGCAGGCGGGATTCGGCGCGGTCCAACCGCTGTCCCACGCCTTCGGCCTCGCCGAGGCGGCGCGCCTCGCGGACACCAACGTGCTCGGGATCCGCTCGCGGACCACGGTCACGGCGGAGCTGCTCGACGCGCTGCCCGACCTGACCGTCATCGGGTGCTTCAGCGTCGGGACCAATCAGGTCGATCTCGAGAGCGCCCGGGCGCGGGGCGTGCCCGTCTTCAACGCGCCGTTCTCGAACACGCGCAGCGTCGCCGAACTCACGATCGGCGAGATCGTGATGCTGCTGCGGCGCATCCTGCCGCGCTCGGCCTCCGCGCATGCGGGCGGATGGGACAAATCCGCGACGGGCGCCTTCGAGGTCCGCGGCAAGACACTGGGGATCGTCGGCTACGGCAATATCGGCTCGCAGCTGTCCAATCTCGCCGAGGCGATGGGCATGCGCGTCATCTTCCACGACCTGACCGACAAGCTGCGCCACGGCAACACCGAGCCGGTGGACAGCCTGGAGACCCTGCTCGCCCTGAGCGACGTGGTCAGCCTCCACGTTCCCGAGACCCCGGCGACGCACGGGCTCATGAACGCGGCACGGATCCGCGCCATGAAGCCCGGCGCCTACCTGATCAACAACAGCCGCGGCACGGTGGTGGACCTGGAGGCCCTGGCCGCGGCGCTGCGGGAGGGCCGTCTCGGCGGCGCGGCGATCGACGTCTTCCCGGTCGAGCCGACCTCCAACGCGGAGCGCTTCGTCTCGCCGCTCCAGGGCCTCGCGAACGTGATCCTGACCCCGCACATCGGCGGATCGACGGAAGAAGCGCAGGACCGCATCGGCGCGGAGGTCGCCCGCAAGCTGGTGGAGTATGCCCAGACCGGCTCGACGCTGGGCGCCGTCAACTTCCCGCAGGTGCAATTGCCACCGCGCCTGTCCGGCGCACGCTTCCTCCACGTGCACCGGAACGTGCCCGGCGTCCTGGGCAAGATCAATACGGTCTTCTCGGGCCGCGCGCTCAACATCGACGCGCAGTATCTGCAGACCGATGGCGATTTCGGCTACGTGGTCGTGGATGCGTCGGTGGAGCGGACGGAGGCGGATGCGGTTCTCCAGGCGCTCCGGAGCATCGACGGCACCGTGCGCGCCCGGCGCCTGGTGCCCCGGGCCGCGTGAGCGGTACCGGCGTGGAGCAGTACGGCCCGGGCAGAAACCCGTCTTTCCACGAACGCCGCCCGTATTCGTCGCCGCTCCGAAGCTTTGCTTTCCTGCATTCAAAATTTCTGGCAGCTTGTGAGTCCTCGAACGCGGGCGGAGCCGGTCTCCGCCGGCGTCCGGGATCGTTCGTCGCCGCGCCGGGGCCGTCGGCGGCCGGCGCCGCGCGACGTCCAAGGGAGACCCTCGCATGCCGCTTCCATCATCGGGGCCGCGCTCGACCCTGACCTCGCTCGCGGTCATCGCGGCCGTCTGCGTCGGCGCGACCGGGGCGCTCGCCTACACGGCGGGCTGGCTCTCGCCCGACCGCCTGACGCCCACGAAGCTCGTCGACGCGCTCGCGCCGCCGACCGGCCCGGTTCCCGGGTATCGCCGCAACCACGCCAAGGGCATCTGCTTCACCGGAACGTTCGAGGCCAACGGCCAGGGCAGCGCGCTCTCGCGGGCACGCATCTTTGAGGCCGGGCACCATCCGGCGCTGGGGCGGTTCAACCTCGGCACCCCCAATCCGGGCGCGCCGGATGCCACCGTCCGGGTGCGGGGCCTCGGGCTGCAGATCACGTCGGACGACGGCGCGGTGTGGCGCACCGCCATGATCAACGCGCCGGTCTTCCCGGTTTCCACCCCGGAGGCGTTCTACGCCCTGCTGCGGGTCCCGGCGAGCAAGGAGCCGAACGCGATGGCGGCCTTCGTCGCCGCGCATCCGGGGTTCGCCCCGTTCGGCGCCTGGGCCAAGAGCCCCGACTGGACCGCGAGCTACGCGCAGGAGCCCTACAACAGCCTCAACGCCTTCCTGGTGACCGACGCGTCCGGCGCCGAGCGGGCCGTGCGCTGGTCGTTCCGTCCCGAAGCGCAGGCGGTGCGGATCACGCCCGAGGATCTGGCCAAGCGCGGCCCCGCCTACCTGGAGCAGGAGATCGCGGACCGGGTCGCGGCCGCGCCGCAACGCTGGACCCTGGTCCTCACCGTCGCCGAGCCCGGCGACCCGACCGCCGATCCGAGCCGGGCCTGGCCGGAGGGACGGCGCAGCGTGGAGGCGGGCACCCTGGTGGTTCGGCGCATCGAACCCGAGGCGGACGGCCCCTGCCGCGACATCAACTTCGATCCGACGATCCTGCCGGACGGCATCCGGGTCTCCGACGACCCGTTCCCGGCGGCGCGCTCGGCGGCCTACGCGCGATCCTACGACCTCCGCACCGCGGAGGAGAAGGATTATCCTGGGCGCACGGCGGAGGCGCGGCGATGACGACAGACAGGACGCGCTTCACGGGCGGCCAGCGGCTGCTGCACTGGTCGATGGCGGCGTGCATCATCGCGATGTTCTTCATCGGGGTCGGCATGGTCTCGACGATCATGCCCACATACGTGCCGTTGCTGGCGACCCATAAGACGCTGGGCGTGGCGATCTTCGTCCTCGCCCTGATCCGGCTGGCGGTGCGGGCGCGAAGCGGGAGCCCGCCCCTGCCGGCCGACCTGCCGGCGCCGATGAAGCTCGCCGCGCACCTGTCCCATTACGGGCTCTACGCGCTGATGTTCGCCATGCCGCTTCTGGGCTGGGCGATGCTGTCGGCCGGGGCCTACCCGGTCGTGCTCTACGGAGACATCCGCCTGCCCGCGATTCTACCGCAGAACGCCGCGCTCCATACGCTGCTGTGGAACGCGCATTTCTACCTCGCCTTCGCGTTCTTCGCCCTGGTGCTGACCCATGTGGCGGCGGCGCTGTTCCACGCGCTGGTCCGCCGGGACGGCGTGTTCGAGGCGATGGCCCCGGTCGGGTCGCGGAGCGGCGCGGCGCCCCGGTGAGCCGGCGTCCGGCGCTCGGGCACGGCTCTAGCGCAGCACGCCCTCGGCCAGGGCGCGCTGGATGCCGCGCACGTCGGCGCCCTTCTTCAGGGTGCGCTCGATCGGCTGCGGCGTGCCCGAGACCCAGATCTTGAGCTCGGCATCGAGATCGAAGGTGCCGGCCGTCTCCACCGAGAAGCGGACCACCGCCCGGTAGGGAATCGAGGTGAATTCGACCTTGCTGCCGGTGACGCCCTGCACGTCGATCAGGATGATCCGGCGTTCCGTGAACACGAACACGTCCCGGATGATCTTGAACGCCAGGCGCGCCGTCTCGCCGTCGATCAGGATGCCCGCGAGCCGCCGCTCGAGGGAGGCGGCGTCGACTTCGGCGCCGTGGCCCAGCAATCCGTCCAGCAGACCCATGGCTCGAATGCTCGCTTCGCCTGTTCCGGGGCCGACACCATGCCGGCCGGGTCCCGCGCCGGCAACAGGGCGGCGGTCCGAACCGGTCATCCGACGCGTTGGCGTTTCGAAGGGCGGGCGCTAAAGCCCACGCCATGTTCGATGACGCAGCCGCTCGACGCTATCTCGCGGGACTGGCCCCGGTCGCTGAAGGGTCGGTGCGCTGGCTCATCCACGACCAGGCCCGGCACTGGGTCTCGGTGGTGGACACCGCGTTGGCGTCGCTGCGGCAGGATTGCGCGCATGTCCTGAGCACGCTGCCGGAGGAGGATCCGAACGACTCCCTGGTCGAGGCGATCCGCGCGTTCCTCGCCGAAGGGCCTGACCGCACCCCGCACGTCATCGCCCTCTCGTGCGCCGTCTTGATGCAGAGCATGGGCGATCCCGACGCGGTCTTCGCGCGGATCCAGTCCGGCGTCATGGCGACCCTCGTCGACGCCGAGGACGTGGTGGTCAGGCCCGTCGCCGCATGACGCGACGGCGGCGCGCGCCGACGCGTTGCCCCGCCCGGTTGCCGGCGTCTCGACGAGGGCCGCGTGCACTGGGCCGGTGACGCCGCCCGCCCCGAACGCGGCCCGCGGTCTCAATCGACGACGAGGTTGAGGGTCCGGGCGGCGGGGGCGATGTCCACGCGCCGCCCCCAGTCGAAGGCGAGGAAATCCTGCTCGATCCCGTCGGCGAACACGACGCCGCCCTCGTTCATCCGGGAGGTCACGGCCAGGGCCGCGTCGGCGAGCTTGCCCGCGCGCAGGCCCGTCGCGGTGGCGACGCTCGGAAACGGCTCGCGCACCCAGTAGCCGACCGCCGCCTCCTCGACGCCGACAGCGAGGGCGATGTGGGTCGCGTCGCTGATCGACCGGGCCCAGCCGGTCAGGCCGGTCCCGGACGCCACGATCAGGCCGCTCGACGACTGGTCCTCCGCCCGGCCGCGATCCTCGATCCGGTAGCGCGCGGATTGGTGGCTGCGGTGGCCGACGAAGATCTCGTTCAACGCCAGCAGCCGCTCGCCGCCGTCGAGCACCGCCTGCACCATGGTGCGGCGCTCGATCCGCGCGGCTCCGGCGACGCTGGCCGGCAGCAGCGCCCCCAGCCGCTCCACCGGGGCGCGCGCCAGGATGCCGTCGTAGAGGTCGGGCGCCGGATTGACGCCGACCACCGGCTGCCCGTCGAGATACTTCGCGACGTTGGCCACGAGCCCGTCCTGGCCCACCGCGACCACGACGTCCTCGGGGGCGAACAGGAAGCGATCGAGGTCGGGGCGGCGCACCAGCGCCTGGCGCCACTCCGTCGGCACGCAAGCGCGGGCCTGCGCGAGGACCGCGTGGGCGCGCGCGTGGCGCTCCTCGATCTCCGCGATCGACTGCCCGCGGCTCTCCAGGAAGAACCGGACCTGGCCGCGGGTCGCGTGCCGGATCAGCAGCAGTTCGTAATCGGTGTCGCGGATCACGAAGACCACCCGGGGCGTGACCCCTGCCATGGCCCGCCCCCCTCAGCGCGTCGCGGCCGGCAGCGGCACGGCCCGGCGGAATTCGCCCAGGGCCGCCGCGAGCAGGTCGGGCGTAACGTTGAGGTGCTCGATCGTGTCGAGCTTGCCGGCGAATTCCCGTGCGGCGAGCCCGAGCAGCACGGCCGGCGGCATGTCGCGGTAGATAGCGGCGCGCTGCTGCTCGGCCTCGGCGCGGGCGCCCTCGACGAGCCGGATCCGCTCGGCCTCGGCCGCCGCCTCGAGCCCCTGGGCCTCAGCGAGGCCGGCCGCCCGGTCGCGGGCGTTCTGCGTCTCCTGCACGATCAGGAGCGTCTCGCGCCGGGCCAGCTCGGTCTTGGTCGCGAGTTCGTTCTCCGCGATGGCCCGCTCCTTCTCGACCGCGAGGGCGCGACGGGCGAAGGTCGCCTCGTCGGCCTTCTGCTGCAGCGCCTCGTAGGTCGGCGTCTGCAGGGCGCGTTCCAGCTCGCTGGTGGGTGCGAGGTTGGTGAGCCGCACCGACACCGCCGCGACCCCGATCTCGGCGAGCGCCGGGGCCGATGCCAGGACCGCCTCGAGGATCACCCGCAGCGGCTCGGGGCCTGCATCGAGCAGGGCACCGATCGGCGCGGCGCCGAGATATTGCAGGACCGCCTGGCCGGCGATGCCGCTGAGGCGCGCCTCGATCTGCTCGATCGGCTCGCCCTGCAGGCGGCCGGTGGCGAGGTTGATCGAGAAATCGACCCGGCGTGCCAGCAGTTCGGGATCGACCACGTGCCAGCCGACCGTCCCCTGCACCGCGACCGTCTGGAAGTCCCGGCTGCGGCCGCGCACGAACAGCGTCATCTCGCGGTCGTCCACCGGCACCTCGCTGATGCTGGCGGTCTCGGGCCTGAACCAGAAGACCAGTCCCCGGCCGCTCTGCCGGACGCGGCCGCTGCTGTAGCGGATGACGTGGCGGCTCGCCTCGCTCCTCAGCTGGGCGATCAGGCCGATGTTGCGGATCGTAGCCATGATGTCCTCCTTGCGGGTCAACGGGACGGTCGGAACCGGTAGAGTTCGGCGGGGCGGAACGCCGTGCCGGCCTCGCGCGCGCCGGTCGGCTCCAGCCAGCCGCGGTCGAGCATGCGGCGGCGGAAGGCGGGCTTGTTGAGCGACGTACCGAGGATCGCCGCGTGCACGTCCTGCAGCTGCCGGAGCGTGAAGTGCTCCGGCAGCAGCGCGAAGGCGACGTCCGAATAGTCGAGCTTGCCGCGCAGCCGCAGCACGGCCAGCGCCAGGATGTCGGCATGGTCGAAGGCCAGCGCGAGCGGGTCCCCGTCCTCCGGCAGGGCCGAGACGGGGCCGCCGGCCTCGCCCTCCCAGGGCACCGCGACGCTCGCGGCCGTCAGGCCTCGTTTACCCGCGAGCGCTTCCGCGAAGGTCCGCTCCGGCAGCAGCGCCAAGTAGGCCACGGAGACGATGCGCATGCGCGGATCGCGGTCCAGGGCGCCGAAGGTGTAGAGCTGTTCGAGGCGCGCTTGCGGGATCCCGGCCTTCTCCCGCAGGACCCGCCAGGCCGCCGCGTCCAGGGTCTCGGCGATGCCGACGAAGCCGCCCGGCAGCGCCCAGCGCCCGGCATGGGGATGCTGCGTGCGCTCCGTCAGGAGCGCCGTCAGGCGCCCCTGACGCAGGCCGAGCAGGACGAGATCGACGGCGAGCGCCGGCCGCTCGTAGGCGGCGGGGTCGTATCCGGCGAGGAACTCGGGTTCGGTCATGGCGCCAACTATGCTCAACTTGAGCATAACTAAGACGCAGATTGCGCATAAGTCAAGGAGCCACCGGGTTCAGGCGCGGAGCGAGCGCCCCGATCCGCCGGGGCGCGACCGGCCGGGGAGAATGGGCGCCGAAGACGGGCGACGCGTCGCGGGCCGCCGGAAGCCGTGCGCGAGAACCCGATGTGCGAGCCGGCCTCACGGGTTCGATCCGCCCCGCGGCATGGCCTGCGGGCGGCGGGAACCGGTTTGCCGGGTCACGGCCAAGGCACGACGCGCAGGTGAGGAGGCGCCTATGAAGCAGCGCCGATCGTTTGAACACTTAACATGCGTCAATAGAAAATCATCGAAACAAATATTTCCCTCGAAGATTATCGCTTCAAGAACCGGCATCATCGTCGCGTTATGCAGCTGAACCGTCTTACCAAGAACGTCCGCTGGGCCTGTCATGTCGGACGAGACGGGCGCTCTGTTTCCTTTCCAGCGCGCCGCTGCTGCGCGGGCTCGTCCGGGACGAGACGAAGACTGTGCTCCGCGTGCGGAGAGCGGGACGGCTCGTCCGCGTCGCTCGGGCGGCCAACGGTCGGCGGCGGGCCGATCCGGCGCGCGGATCACGCTTCGTGCCGGACGACCGAGAGGACGGCGACGTTGTGCGCGACGGCGACCTGGAAAACCTAAGTCCACCTCGGGCCGCCGCACGGCTCGACAACGGGACCGCCTCGCATCCGGCCGCCGTGCCCGGATGGCTGCGCCGTCTTCGCGACACCGGATGCGTCCGCGCCCCGACCCACCCGCGTCAGAGAATGGAGATCCGCGGATGACGAATTTCCCAAAACCCCCCTTCGAGCGGCAACGCCCGCTGACGCCCCCGGCCCGCGACGCCGACATGGATCCCCGGCCCGATTATGGCGAGGCGCATTACCGGGGGTCGGGACGTCTCACCGGGCGCAAGACCGTGATCACCGGCGCCGACAGCGGCATCGGCCGCGCGGTGGCCCTCGCCTTTGCCCGCGAGGGCGCCGATGTGCTGGTCAGCTACTACGACGAGCACGATGACGCGCAGGAGACCTGCCGCCTCGTCGAGGAGGCCGGTCGCAAGGCCGTGGCGGTGCCGGGCGACGTCAAGGACGCCGCGCATTGTCGCGCGATCATCGATCGGGCGGTGGCCGAGTTCGGGCAGGTGGACGTGCTCGTCAACAACGCGGCGCACCAGAAGACCTTCGCGTCGCCGGAAGACATCTCCGATACGGAATGGGAGATCACCTTCGCCACGAACATCCACGCGATGTTCTACCTGGTGAAGGCGGCGCTGCCGCACATGAAGGCGGGCGCCGCGATCATCAACACAACCTCGGTCAACGCCGATACGCCGAGCCCGCAATTGCTCGCCTACGCGACCACCAAGGGCGCCATCCAGAACTTCACCGGCGGCCTCGCGCAGATGTTGGCCGAGCAGGAGATCCGGGTGAACTGCGTCGCGCCCGGGCCCGTCTGGACGCCTCTGATCCCCTCCACGATGCCGCCCGAGAAGGTGCGGACCTTCGGCTCGCAGGTGCCGATGCAGCGCCCCGGCCAGCCGTGCGAGCTCGCCCCCGTCTACGTCCTGCTGGCGAGCGCGGAATCGAGTTACGTCTCGGGCGCGACCATCGCCGTGACGGGCGGCAAGCCGATCCTCTGATCCCGATGGCTGCCGACCGCAGGCGGAGCCTGCGCGCGAGGGAGATGCCGGAGGCGCGCGGGCATCCCTGTCGAGCGTCCGCGCTCGCGCCGGATACGCATTCCAGGAGGCTGGCATGACCCGCGAAACCCGTGAGCCGGTGTCCGGGAAACCGGATTCCACGGGGCCCAACGCGCGACCGCGCAAGAGCACGATCGCCCAGACCGGCGAAGGTATTCCCGACGACAGCGGCCGTCCGGTTCAAGTCGACGAGGCGGAGGCGAAGCGTATCGCGCAGAACATCCGCAAGCTTTAGCGTAAGACGAAAGATCTTCCATGCGCCATCGCCGATCACGGGAACAGGTGCGCCGTGACAGCGATTGCCATCGATGTATCGGTCTCGTGACGAGAGGAGCCCAGCATGACGGCGAAGCCACCGCCCGTTCCACCGGCCAACCAGTCCGACAAGGGGCCCGGAAGCGCACCCGAGACGCCGGTGGCCACCGGTCCGAAGGGATCCGGCCAGACCAAGAATCCCGATTCGGTGGGTCAGTCCGGCAATTCGAAGATCAACACCACGAACCAGGGCTATCAGCAGGACCGCTAATGAGCAGCTCGCAGAAGACGCCCGCGGCCGACCGCCACCACGGCGGCCCCGGCAGCAGCCATCAGGATGCCTCGAAGCCGCAGCCGGAGGCGCATCGCGGCCCCGCCCCGGGCAGCCCGACCAGCGATTCCCGGTCGCACGTCTCCGGGGGCGGCGGGGAGCGTGACAGCCATCATACCCACACCGCCGCCGGCAAGGCCGCGAGCCGCTCGCACTGAGCGGGATCGCGGGTGGCCCTTTTGTCGGCCACCCGCGTCAGCCCCCGAGCACGTGCCGCAGCTGCTGCGTGTAGCGCGCGCACGATCGTCGATGACGACCGGCTTCGAGCGGATCGTGCGCGCCCTCCCCCGCCATGTCCGCGGCGCCGAGTTGGAAGGCGAGGTAACAGGGCGTCAGGACGGCAAGGAGTTCGGGGTCGACCGGGTACCCGCCCACGCGTTCCACGATCGTGGCGAGGTGCCCTTGCGCGTCCTCCGGAAGCGGGAGTTCGACGGCCGCTCCGACGATGTCCCAGGCGATGTCCTGGCACCCCACGAGATCGTGGGCGGCATGGTGGTCGAGGGCGTCGCATTTCAGCAGGCCGCCATCGCGTCGGACCAGGAATTCCCAGGGTTGCATCCGGCCATCGATCTCGACCGGACGCGCGCGGTCGGCGAGCAAGGCCATGCGGGATCCGGCCATGCGGGGTCCGACCCAGGCGTCGAGCCGTTCGGCCCAGTCCGGCCCGAGGGCCTCGCCGACGTTGTGTCGCGCCATCGCGACGAGTTCGCTCAGGCGTGCGCCGCGTTCCGGCCCGCTCGGGAAATGTCGGGCCCGGAAGCCGAGGTAGCGACCGACCCAGTCGATGAGCGCGCCTGGCGCCACGGGGCCGAGATCGAGGGGCCGGCCATCCGCGACCCAGCGCTCGACGAGGAAGCCGTGGCGATACCCTGCGACCGGCGGCGTGAACCCGGCCGCGTGCAGGGCGCGGGCGCGGTCGAGCTTCGCGCGGCCGGCGGGGCCGAGACCGGCGAACTTGAGGTGCCAGAGCGTGCCGCCCGCCCGGAGCAGGAATTTCCGCTTCTCCTGTTGCGCATTGACGGGCGGCCACGCATCCGCGCCGCGGCCCTGGAACGCGCGCCAGCGCCCGCCCGAGATCTCGATCGGGGGCGCCTGCACGGGGCCGACCAGATCGGCCACCCAGGACGCGAGCCCGCCATTGGCCAGCACCACATCCCCGAACGGAACGGTGTGGCGCGTCGCGCGCCGCCAGCGTGCCTGGTCCCGTTCGGTCGCTTGCGGTCCCGGCGTCCCCGTGTGGCTCGGGAACAGGGTGAGCCGATCCTCGGCGATCCCGAGATGCGCGAGGGTGTCCATGACCGCGCCGAACGAACTTCCGGACAGGCCCGGTCCCTCGTCGACGATCGCGAATCCCGCCGGGTCGCCCGCGGTCAAGGCTGCCGCGAAGGCACCGTCCAGGGCCAACGCACGCCGGAACGGGTGGCCGACGGGGCGTACCGTCCGCAGGTCGGACGATCCGAGGCCGGCCGCCACCATGGCGCCGAGGGGGACCCCGATGCTGCGGATGCCGACGACGCGGGTGGTCGCGGCCAGGGCGGCCCGCGCCGCGGCCATCGCGTAGCTCTCCGGATAGAGCGCGTAGAAGGCGAAGCCTTCGGCCCAGCGCGTGATGATGCGCGCGGGCAGCCGCGTCGCGGCCAGGGCGGACAGGTCCGGGGTGCCGGGCGGCGTTCCGAACCCCGTCCGCCACGAGTCCCAGACCGATCGGGCAAGGTCCAACAGCAGCGCGGTCGTGGCGTCCCGGGCGGGGCAGGCCAGGTCCCGGCCGTGATCGTGGAACGTCGCGTCGGCGATCCCCTGCGCGAGTTCCCCTGCCTCGATCAGGGCGGCGACCCGGGCGCCGTGCCGGCGGATGCCGGGCGGCTCCTCCGCCACGGCGCGCAGCAGGGTCGCCAGCGTGGCGAGCCGGTCGCGGGGATCGCCGGTCCGGCTCGCCTTACCGTAGACCAGCACGGCTGCCGCTCATCCGGCGCCCGCCGGTGCGTAGCGGCGCACCATGTCGGCGCAGAACGCGGCGAACTCCGCGGGCTCCTGCGGCGCGCTGGTGTGATGGGGTGCGATGCCGCGATGCTCCGGGGTGAAGCAGAAGGTCACGGTGACGTCGAAATCGCGCAGCGCGTCCATCTGCCGGTCGAACCAGTCGAGGGCGTTCGGCCGGAAGCTGTCGGCCCAGGACAGGCCCGTGCGCAGATAGGTCACGCCGAGGCGCTTCATCCAGGCCACCGCATCGTCCAGGCGGTGATCCTCGAAGTGGAACCACTGGCAGAGCCCGAGGGCCGGGGTGTGCTTGGCGAAAGCCGCGAGCGCGAGCTTCGGCGTGCCGTCCTGGCGCAGCAGGCCCATGTGGAAGTGCCGGTAGTAGGACGAGCCCTCCGCCTCCCGGTGGCGGGTGGTCGCCTCCCACTCGCGGGGCAGATCGTAGAGGCTGTACCAGTGGATGCGCGGCGCGCGCCCGATCAGCAGTTCGGCGGTGCGGGCGAGCCCCCAGGCCTGCACCTCCTCGGCTCCGAAGGTCGAGACGCCGACTTCCGAGACCCAGATCGGCAGCGGCGTGACGGCGCGGATCTCCGCGATCTTCTGCGGCCATTCGTGGATCTGCCAGAGGTTCCAGTCGAGCGGGAAGCCGTGCACCGCGACCGCGTCCACCGCATCGAGGACGCCCTGGCTCTCCATGCGGCGGATGAAGAGCGGGTCGATCGGCGAGATGCCGCCGAGGACCCGCGGCACGCTCGGATTGACGGCGTGGATCGCCTCGCCGGCCGCCTTCGCCATGGCGCCGAAGCGCAACCAGTCGGGATCGATCTCGGGGTCCCAGTGCGATTTGTTGTTCGGCTCGTTCCAGAGCATCACCGCTTCGATCACAGGTGGGAATCCTCGGCTGTCGGGAAATCGGGCCGCGGGCCGGGTGCCGGCGCCGGGTGGACGGCACCGGCGCCCGGCGGAAGGGGCGCGCAGCGGCAGACGTAGACCTCCTCCTCCGGGTGGGCGGCGATCGCGAAGCCGCTCGCGCGCAGCATCGCCTCGGTGCAGGCCCGGTTGGGGACCCACCAGTTGGTCCAGTCGTTCGCGTAGCGATGCTCGATGAAGTGCAGCTTCGGGTAGCCGGGCTCGGCGAAATGGCCGACATCCCAGAAATCGTAATTCTCGGCGACCGGAGCGATGTCCGGCGCCCCGCGCTGCATGGACTGGAACACGAGCAGGTCGCGGGCCGCGTGCGTGCGGATCAGGTCCAGGGCCAGGAGCGGGTGGCGCAGGTGGTAGAGCACGCCCATGAACAGCACGACGTCGAAGCGTTCGCCGAGCGCCCCGACATCGTAGACCGAGAGGTTGCGGAACTCGATGTCCTGGCCGGTCCGCGCGGCGGCGAAGCGGGCCTGTTCCAGGTAGCGCGCGTCGGAATCCAGACCGAGCACCCGCGCGGCGCCGCGGCGCTTCATCTCGATGGCGTAGAAGCCGCCGTTGCAGCCGATGTCCAGCACGCTCTTGCCGGTGAGATCGGCCGGGATCGCGTCGGCGAAGCGCCGCCATTTCACCCGCGGGTAATCCCCCAGGAAATGGTTCGGCGCGGTCGGCACGCCGTCGAGCTCGATGTTGTGGAACCAGTCCCCCAGCGCGTCGATCTCGCGGCGCAGGGTGGCGTTCTCCTCGGCCAGGCTCATCATCAGGCTTCCTCCGGGCGTCAGGGGATGGACAGCGCGCAGGCTTTCGCGGCGGGCTCGCCGAGGGAGAGGCGTCCGGGTCCTCCGGTCCGCTCGGCCTCGCCGAGGAGCGCGATGGCGGCGCGATACCCGTCGAGGGTACCGGCATCGACGTAGGATCGTCCGGCCCGGATCCCCCGCGCCTGCCCGCCCCCGGCCAGGTAGGCGTTGACCAGGGTGCCGACATAGTCGTCGGCGCAGCCCCGCGACTGCCAGAGCGCGTGCAGCGCGCCGAGGGTTCGCCCCGGCATCTTGAAGGCCCCCCAGATCCAGCGGGAGGTGGCATCGCTGCGCTTCACCTGGATCTCCGTGATCCGGTCCTGCGCATCCAGGACGACCGCGTCGAAGCGTTCAGGCCGATCCACGGGGAAGAGCAGGAACGAGAGGATCGCGTCCGGAAGCGTCGTCAGGGCGTCTTCCGGAAACCAGATCGTGTCGGGAAGCCCCACGATCACCGGCTCGTCGGGGCCGATCAGCGGAAGGGCGCGGAACACCGCGTCGCACAGCCCGCTCGCCCGCGGCTGAACCACGTAGGCGATCGGAACGCTGCCGTAGCCGGCGCCGTAATACTCGACGATGTCGGACTTGCCCGGTGCGATCACGAAGCAGATCCGCGTGACCCCCGCGCGCAGCATCCGCTCCACCAGGTATTCGCTCACGGCGCAGGGGCGTGCCGCGCCCTCGCGCAGGCGGCTTCCGACCGGCAGCAGCTCCTTCGAGAAGGCAAGGGGCTGGATGCGGCTGCCCAGGCCCGCCGCCGGCACGATTCCCCACATGCTCAAGGCTCCGCGCTGAGTTCGGGCTGGCGCGCATCGACGGCGGATGCGCATCCGGGCAGGTCCGCGAGGATCCGCTCGAGGGCATCGACCCGCCGGGCCGCGGTGTGATCGGTCAGGGTCCGGTCGCGGCCCGCCTCCGCGACCCGCCGGAGTTCGGTATCGGTGAGGTCCATGGCGGCGCAGACGTCGTCCGCGTCGCGCGCGATCAGGATCTCCGCGCCGGGCCGGTAGAAGGCATCGAGCCCGGCCCAGTCGTCGCTCAGCACGGCGGCGCCGCAGGCCGCGGCCTCGAACACCCGGCCGGACGGGCACCACCCCGTCTCGGCCATGGCGGCCCGCGTCACGTTGAGCGTGAGCCGCGAGGAGGAGAAGAAGGCGGCGTGCTCCTCGGGGACGACGTGATGCACGAAGTGGATGTTCGGCCCCCAGGGGAAGTCCGCGGGGTATTGCGCCCCGCCGATCAGGAAGCGGCGCTCCGGACGGCGCCGGGCCGGCTCGACGAGGAGGTCCGCGACGCCGGCCTGCCGGTCGGCCGCGTAGGTCCCGAGATAGGAGAGGTCCGAACGGTAGCGCACGATGGCGGCCGCGGGGCGGTGCACGGCGGGGTCGACATGCCCGTAGAGCGGCGCCACCCGGCCTGCCCCGAGCTCGTCCCGCAGGGCGGTCAAGGCGCGGCCGCCGGTGTAGCTCAGCACGAGGTCGAAGCCGGCCAGACCGTCGGGCCCGATATACGAGACCGCCTCGCCGCGCCGCAGGCGCGCCAGCGTCACGGGCGTGTCGAGGTCGTAGAAGACCCGCTTCGCCCGAGAGGCGTTGAGCACGAGATCGGTGGCCGCACCCGCGTCCGGGCAATAGGACGTCACCATGGCGACATCCGCGTCGGCCAGCTCGCGCGCCGCGCGGGCCTCGACCGCACTCCAGGCCTCGAACAGGACGAGCTGGCCGCCTGGCAGCGCGGCGAGGTCGCGATGCGCGCGGTAATACGGCACGTCGCGCTCGAAGAAGACGACGTGATGCCCGCGTTCCGCCATGGCGCGGCAGAGGCCCCGCCACAGGGTCGCATGACCGTTGCCCCAGGCGGAGCTGACGGTGAGTCCGAAGACGATCAGCTTCATCGTGGCCTCATGCGATGGCCGGTTGCTCGTTCAGGCCGAGGAGGCGCCCGCCCCCCGGCCAGAGTTCCACGAGGCTCAGCGAGCCGGGATCGACCGCGATCCGGTCGTAGGCGTCGAGGGACAGCCCGAGGACCGTCACGAGGGCCGCCCGGATCACGTCGCAGTGGCTCACCAGCACGCAGGTCCCGCTGAGCCGCTCGAGGAGCCCGAGGATGCGGCCCTGCGCCTCCGCCATGCTCTCCCCGCCCGGCGTACGGGCCGTCGCACGCGCCTCGTTCCAGCACCGCCAGAGCGGGTCGTCCGCGAGGTCCGCGAAGCTGCGGCCGGTCCAGTCGCCGAACGCGATCTCGTTGAGTTCCGGCGCGACGGCGATCGGCCGGCCCAGGCGAGCCGCGATGGGCTCGGCGGTCTCCAGGGCGCGCCGCTGCGGGCTGGACAGGATTTCGGTGGCGCCGGAGCCCGCGAGCCGGCCGGCCAGCGCCGCCGCCTCGGCGTGGCCGCGTGCACCGAGCGCAACACCGGGCATCCGCCCGCACAGGACCCCGTGCACGCGGTCGTGCGACGCGTGGCGCACGAGGTAGACCCGGGTCACGTCGGCTCCGGCGACCCGGACGGCTCCGGATCGGGCAGGCCGGCGATGAATCGGAGCGCCCGCTCCCGCGCCTCGTGATCGGTGAACTGGCGCGGCGGCGCCTTCATGAAGTAGCTCGACGGGCCGATCAGGGCGCCTCCGGTGCCACGGTCCCGGGCGAGCTTGGCGCAGCGCACGGCATCGATCACGATGCCGGCCGAGTTCGGCGAATCCCAGACTTCGAGCTTCAGCTCGATGTTGAGCGGCGTTCCGCCGAAGGCCGTGCCCTCGAGCCGGATATGCGCCCATTTGCGATCGGTGAGCCACGGCACGTGGTCGCTTGGACCGACATGGATGTCGTGAGGGGCGAGGGGCACGTCGAGCTGGCTGGTGACGGCGCGGGTCTTCGAGAGCTTCTTCGATTCCAGCCGCTCCCGCTCCAGCATGTTCTTGAAATCGGCGTTGCCGCCGAAGTTGAGCTGGTAGGTCCGATCGAGGCGGACGCCGCGCTCGCGCAGGAGGTTGGCGAGCATCCGGTGCACGATCGTGGCGCCGACCTGGCTCTTGATGTCGTCGCCGATCAGCGGCAGCCCGCGCGCCTCGAACCGCGCCCGCCATGCCGGGTTCGAGGCGATGAAGACCGGGATGCAATTGACCAGTGCGCAGCCCGCCCGCAGGGCGCAGTCGGCGTAGTATTCGGCGGCGCGCTCGGAGCCGACCGGCAGGTAGCAGACGAGGACGTCGGTGCGGGTCCGCTCGAGTTCCGCCGCGACGTCGATGGGCGTCTCGTCCGATTCCGGCACGTCGGCCCGCAGGTAGGTCCCGAGCCCGTCAAGCGTCGGCCCGCGCCGCACCACGACCCCGCTCGCCGGCACGTCGGCGAAACGCTGCGTGTTGTTCGGCGGCGCGAGGATCGCATCCGCGAGGTCGCGCCCGACTTTTCCGGCGTTGATGTCGAAGGCGCAGACCACCTCGATATCGGCGACGTGATAGCCGCCGAGCGCGACGTTCATCAGCCCCGGCACGGTCTCTTCGGGGCTCGCGGCACGGTAGTAGTGCAGGCCCTGCACGAACGATGAGGCGCAGTTGCCGACGCCGACGAGGCCGACGCGTACTTTCGGTCCACCCATCACGACCTCCACGGGCGCACTGGCATTCGGGTTGCGGACGGCGATCGATGTTCTCCCGCGGGGGCGCCGTCACTCCGCGGCAAGGATGCGGTCCCGCGGCGGCTGCGCCGGTGTTGCGACCTCCGGCGGCGCGACCTCCTGGGGCGCGACCTCCTGCGCGAACCAGGCGATCGTGGCCGTGAGTCCGTCCTGGAGGGCCACGGTGGGGGACCAGCCGAGCAGGTCCCGCGCCCGCGTGATATCGGGCTTGCGGCGGCGCGGATCGTCGATCGGGAGCGGCCGCTCGACCACCCGCGAGGCGGTCCCCGTCAGGCCGACGACGCGCTCGACCAAGTCGCCGATCGTCAGCTCGCTCGGGTTTCCGAGGTTCACCGGGCCGCCCGGCACCGTGTCCCGCGCCATCAGGCGCATCAGGCCGTCGACCAGGTCGCTGACGTAGCAGAACGAACGGGTCTGGCTGCCGTCGCCGTAGATCGTGATGTCCGAGCCCGCGAGGGCTTGGCAGATGACGTTCGAGACGACGCGCCCGTCATCCGCGCGCATGCGCGGCCCGTAGGTGTTGAAGATGCGGGCCACCCGCACGTCCGTGCCGTGGCCGCGCTCGAAGTCGAAGACCAGGGTCTCCGCCGCCCGCTTGCCTTCGTCGTAACAGGCCCGTGGGCCGGTCGGGTTCACGTTGCCCCAGTAGGATTCCCGCTGCGGGTGGACATCGGGATCGCCGTAGACCTCGCTGGTCGAGGCCTGGAGGAAGCGGGCTCCGTCCGCCCGGGCCCGTTCCAGCAGGCGGTTGGTCCCCAGCACGCTGGTCATCATCGTGTGGACCGGGTTCGCCTGGTAGTGCGGCGGCGAGGCCGCACAGGCGAAATTGAAGATCCGGTCGAACCGCGGCAGGTGCGGCAGCGGATCGACGAGGTCCGCCTCCAGGAAGTCGAAGCGGGGCTCGCGCCGAAGATGATCGAGATTAGCCTGGCGCCCGGTCAGAAGGTTGTCGAGGCAGGTCACGCGTGCGCCGTCGGCGATCAGAGCATCGGTCAGGTGAGAGCCGATAAAACCGGCTCCTCCTGCCACAAGAACTTTGAGTTCCCTCTCTCCCGGCATGACGCTATCCTTTTCTGAGACCAATCTCTATTGATCAGACCATCGGCGACATTTCGCCAAGTACTGGTCGCGCTGCGATGTTCCCGCGGCGGCCGGCGGCTTCGCGCAGGTGGGCCTCGAGTTCCGCGGCCCGGTGCCCGGCGCTGTGGCGCGCGAGAACCCGGGCGCGCGCGGCGTCCGCGAGCCTCCGGCGCTCGGTCTCGGGCTGCCCTTCGAGCAGGCCCAGGACCTCCCCGGCGGTCTCGACCGGCAGGATCTCGCGCCCCGGAGCCAGCACGGTCTCCAGGCCGTCCCAGCGGTCGGTGAGGATCGGCGTGCCGCAGGCGGCGGCTTCGAACAGGCGGACGCTCGGGCTGTAACCGGCTCGGATCATGTCGGCCCGGGTCACGTTCAGCGTGTAACGGCTCGCCGCGTAGAAGGCCGGGTGATCCTGCGGCGCGACGTGTTCGATCCGCTCGACGTTGCGCGGCCAGTCCACGGCGTCGGGATATTGCGGGCCCGCCACCACGAAGCGCAGGTGCGGGGCCTGCCGGGCCGCGTCCACGAGGAGCCGCGTCAGGGTCGGCTGCCGATCCGGGCTGTAGGTCCCGAGATAGGAGAGGTCCCAGCGCGCGTCCCGCGCCAGCGCCGGATATGCTTCGGGATCGACCGAGCAATAGAGCTGGCGCGCCGCGGGCGAGCCGTAGCGCGCCTCGATCCGGCGCAGGGTCGGACCGCCGGTGAAGGATAGGTAGAGGTCGTAGGCGCGGATCAGGTCGGGCGTGAGATACCCGTGGTCACGGGCCTCGAGCTTCGCCAGGGTGACGGGCGTGTCGATGTCGTAGAAGGCGCAGACCGATCGGGTCCAGGCGCGGACGCGCCGGCCGACCGCGGCGCCCTCCGGCACGTAGGAGCCCACGATCACCGCGTCGGCGGCGGCGATCCGGTCGCGGAACCGTTCGAGATCCGCGAGATCGCGGTAGAAGGCGAGGTCGCAATAATCCGGGGCCGTCAGATCGCGGTGCTCGGCGTACCAGGGCAACTCGCGCTCCAGGAACAGGATCGCGTGCCCGCGCCGGGCGAAGGCCTTCAGGAGCGCCCGGTAGGTGGTGGCGTGGCCGTTGCCCCAGGACGAGGACAGGCTGAGCCCGAGGACGACGAGACGGAGCGGGGCGCCGGTCACGCGACGCTCCGTTCGCGCTTGCGCGCGCAGACCGCGCGCAGGATCGCGTCGACCTCCGCGCCCCGATGCGCGTAGGTGTGTTCGCGGGTGATCCGGGCGCGGGCGGCGGCTCCGATCGAACGCGCGCGCTCGGGGGTCAGCCCGGCCACGTGGTCGGCGACGTCCTGGCCGTCGCGGGCGACCAGAACCTCCGCGCCGTCCCGGAGGAACAGCTCGAGCCCGGTCCAGGCGTCGGTGATCAGGCAGGCGCCGGCGCCCGCCGCCTCGAACACGCGGGTCGCGGGCGAGAAGCCCACCGCCGCCATGCTGTCGCGGGCGATGTTGAGCACCGCGCGCGGCGTCGTGTTGAAGGCGTTGTGCTCGCGCGTGTAGACGTGCCCGAGCGCGCGGACGTTGGCCGGCATGGCCTTGCCGTCCCAGCCGTTGCCGCCGATCAGGAAGGACCGATCCGGCAGCCGCGCCGCGGCGCCGAGGAAGAACGTCTCCACGCGCGCCTCCCGGTCCGGCAGGCGGTTGCCCAGGAAGGCGAGGTCGGCCGCGAAGCGCGGATCGGCCGGAACCGGGTGATGGGTGTCGGGATCGAGCGCGTTGTAGATCGGGATGCAGCGCGCCGCGCCGAGGCCCTCGTACGCGGCGATCACCGGCGGACCGCCGCCATAGGTGAGGACAAGGTCCAGCGCCGGCATCGCGCGGCGCAGGGCGTGCCCCGGATCCTGCGCGATCTCGGCGAGGGTCGCGGGGGCGTCGACATCCCAGAAGATGCGGATCGCGTCGGGACGGGAGGCCGCGACGAGGCCGGCCAGCAACGCGTCGTCGAACACGCCGACGCCGCTCGCCTTCACGACCACGTCCGCCTGGGCCGCCTCCGCCACGACGGCGCGCATCGCCTCCGGCGTCGCGGCATACACGCGCACGTCGGCGTAGGGCGGCGGGTCGATGTCGCGGTGCTTCTGCCGGTCGTAGGCGTCCGGCTCGTAGAAGGTGATGCGGTGGCCGCGCGCCGCGAGGTCCCGCAGCAGGCCGCGGTAATACGTGGCCGCGCCGTTCCAGTAGGAGGAGAGCAGGCTCGATCCGTAGAAAGCGATCCTCATGCGCACCTCTCCTGCAGGGTTGGGGCGCGCAGCCGCTGGACGACACGCAGAAGCTCCTCGGCCCGGTGGCCGCAGGTATGACGGGCTCGGATCACCGCGAGCCCGTTCTGGACGAGGCTGCGCCGCAGTTCGGCATCGTCGCGCAGGGCGCGCAGGGCGCGCTCCATCTCCGCGCCGCTGCGGGCGACGAGGTAATCCATGCCCGGCCGGAACAGGCGCTCGGCATCCTCCCAGGGCGAACAGACCAGGGGGATGCCGCAGGCCAGCGCCTCGAACACCCGGATGGTCGGAATGCCGGGCAGCCGCTCCACGTAGAAGCGGCGCGGCACGTGCACGGTGGCGCTGTGACGGGCGAACAGCGCCGGGGCGGCCGCGTTGGCGGCCCAGCCGTGATAGCGCGCGCCGTAGCGGGCGAGAGTCGCCAGGGCGGCCTCGGGATAGCGAACGCCGTAGACGTCGAGGGGCAGGCCCACCGCCTGCGCGGGCCCGAACAGGAAGCTCTCCAGCTCGGCGCCGCGCTCGTCGTCGCCCCAGTTGCCGATCCAGACCAGACCCTGCCGCGGGCCCTCCACGATCGGCGGATGGAACAGCCGGATATCGGCGGCCTCGTGCCAGACGAAGACCCGGTCGCCCCAGCCCCAATCGCGATACACCGCGGCCAGGGCTTCGCCGAAGGCCAGCACGCCGTCGTAGCCCGACAGATCGAAGCGCCGCATCGTCTCCGGCTCGCTGACCGCCCGGTGATGCGTGTCGTGGAACAGAAGCGTGTCGAACGCGCCGCGCTTGCGGGCCGCGCCGAGCGCCGCGACGAGGGCGGGCGCGTTCCACTCGTGCACGATGACGAGGTCGGCCCGCGCGGCACGCTCCACCGCCGGCTCGATCGCGTCGTAGATCTCGGCCTGCAGCTCCGGGTAGGCGGCCCGGAACGGCGCAAGCCCCGCCTCGCCGTGGTCGCGCATGAGGTTCGCCAGGCTCCAGGCCCCGCGGGGCTCGAACGACTGGACCTCGTGCCCGCGCCGGATCAGCTCGCGGAGGACGCCGCGCAGGAAATGGGCGTTGCCGTGGTTCCAGCACGCGGCGAGCGAGTGGGTGAAGTAGGCGATCCTCATGCGGCCGCTCCCTGTCGGGCGGCGCGAATCCCGGGGCCGGCGCGGAGCGCCTCGAACACGTCGAGGACGGAAGCCGTCGCGGCGGCGACCGTGTAGCGACCCGCCCGTTCCTGCGCCGCCCGCCCGAGGCGCGCACGCCGGTCCGGGTCGGCCGCGAGGCCATCCAGCAGGCCGGCGACCGCGTCCGCGTCGTCGGCCTCGACGAACAGGGCGGCATCCGCCCACACTTCCCGGAAGGTCGGCAGGTCCGACAGCACGAGGGCACAGCCGGCCTGGGCCGCCTCCAGGACGGCGAGGCCGAACGGCTCGTAGCGGGCCAGCGAGACGAAGATCGGTCGCCCGGAGAGTTCCGCCGCGATGCCGGCCTCGTCGAGTTCGCCCAGAACCGTGAGGTGGACCGGCCGGACGCGCTCGCCGTTGGGGCCCGTCACCGGACCGGCCGCCCGCACCGGCAGGGCGGTCCTGGCCGCGACGCGGTCGAGACCGGCGCAGTTCTTGGCCCGGTCCCACAACCGGCCGGCCGTGAAGGCGAAGGGCACCGGATCGGTGCCGGGGGAAGCGACGGAAGCCAGGACAGGGGCCAGCTGCCGCCGACCGTTGTGGACGGCCCTCGGCGGCCGGGACAGACCGTAGGCGCGGGCCGTCGCGTCGGCGAACGCCCGGCTCGGAGCCAGGAGCGCGTCGGCGCGGCGGCACCCGCGAGCGACGAGTTCCGCCCGCCACGCCAGATCCCCGGGGAGCGGCCCGGTCCCGGCCGCCGCCCACCAGGTCGCTACGCAGGAATGGCAGACCGCGACGACGGGCACCGGGAAGTCCGCAGCCGCCGCGAAGGCGGGGCTGTGCAGGTGGACGAGATCGGCCCCGACCGCGCGGGCCGTCCGCGCCAACGCTTCGCCGGCCCCCGTCACCGCGCCGGGATCCGTCGCCATCCAGTCGAGGGGCAGCCCGGTCCTGACGAGGCGGCACCCGGCGGCTTCGGCACGTGCGGCCTGCGCCGCGGACGGGTCCGGACCGAGCACGGCGAGCGTCACGCCGACACCGGCTTCGACGAGCCCCCCGGCGAGGTCGACCGCGTAGGACCAGACGCCGCCGACGGCGTCGGCGGTCATCAGGACGTGGAAGCGCTGCCGCGTCAGGTCCGTCCGCATGCCGCCTCCAGTTCGCGAAGCGTCAGCGGCCGCTCGTCCTGGATGTCGCTGAACGCGTCGAAGAGGCCGAGGTAATGGGCGTGCGCCCGCTCCCAGGCCGCATCGTCCGGCTCGCCCCAGAGGCGCCGGTAATCGGGGGAGCTGGGATAGGGGTAGAGCGGCACGGGATCGTTCGCCCAGACGCCCCGCCCGCGCAGGCGATCGCGCCACTGCGCCACCATCGCGGGGTCGTCGCCCGCGACCTTGATCAGGTTCGCCTGCACGAACGGCACGGTCCTGCGGGCGTGGATCAGCCGCTCTGCGAGTTCGTCGGTGGTGGCGCGGCACTTCTTGTCGAGGGCGGCCCGGCCCTCGACCGTCAGGCTCTCGATGCCGGCCTCGATCGAGACGCATCCGGCCGCCCCGAGCAGATCCAGCATGTCCGGCTTCCACAGGTCGATCCGGGTCTGGATGCCGAAGCGCAGGTCGCGCGCGACCAGGGCTTCGAGGAGCGGCTTCTGGGGCAGGAAGATCTCGTCGATGAAGTAGACGTAGGTGACGCCCTGGGCGATCAGCCCGTCGATCTCGGCGAGGACGGGTTCGAGATCGCGCCGGCGATACGCGTCGCGAAAGTCGATCTTCGCGCAGAAACTGCAGGTATACGGGCAGCCTCGCGAGGCCTCGACCTCGGCGCCGGGACCGTCGGGCTCCCGGTCGAAGCGGTGGTGGTGGTGGGTGTGGCGCGCGATCCACTCCGCCGGCCAGCGCAGTGCCGGGGCATCGCTGAACCGGGCCGCGTGCGGGCCCCCGGTAATCCGCACGCCGTCGTCGTCGCGGTAGGCGATCGACGGCACGCTCCGGAGCTCCTGCGCCTGTGCGAGACGCAGGACGATCTCCTCGCACTCTCCGCGCACGACCGCGTCGACGTCGAGCTTCTCCAGGGTCGGGCGCGGGGTCGCCGAGCCGTGCGGTCCGACCGCGACCGTGCGGCCTCCGCGCCCGGCGAGGGCGTCCAGGAAGGCGCGCGGCACCCGCAATTCCGGTGGGGCGCAGCGCCAGAACAGGTAGGTCGGCGCGGTCGTCACCACGGTCATGTCGGCGCCGAACGCCGCGACCTTCTCGGCGGCCTGCGCGTGCGTGAGCCGGCAGAGGTGCGCATCGAGCATCAGCACGTCGTGGCCCGCGGCGGTCAGGAGCGCGGCGCTGTAGCCGAGTTCGAGCGCGAGATGGGGCTCGCGGCAGCCGAAATAGATGCTGTTGCGGTAATCCCAGGCGGGATTGACGAGGGCGACCTTCATCCGGCCGCTCCCATCAGAGGCCTGTCCCGATCGCGCAGGCCGTGGGTCGCGCCGCCGTCCCGTTCATGGGTGAGCCAGGCAGCGAGATCGGCCACGCCCTGCCGCCACGGCATCGGGGCCGGAAGGCCGAGGATCGCGGCGGCGCGGCGCGTGTCGGACACATAGTAGCGCTGGTCGCCGGCGCGCCACTCCGAGAAGCGGTGATCGACCGGGCGCCCCACGAGCGTCTCGATATGGGCGAGGACCTGGCGCAGGCTCACGGCATTGTCCGGACCGCCGCCGAGGTTGAAGGCCTGGCCGGCGATGCTCTCGATCCGCGCCCAGGCCGCCCGGTAGGCCGCGACCGCGTCCGAGACGTGCAGGATGTCGCGGACCTGCCGCCCGTCCCCGTAGATGCTGATGGGCCGGCCCGCGAGGGCGCTGATCAGGAAATGTGCGACCCAGCCCTGGTCCTCGGTGCCCATCTGGCGCGGGCCATAGATGCAGCTCATCCGCAGGACCGCGGTCGGGATGCCGAAGCTGCGGGCGTAGTCGAGGACGTACTGGTCGGCGCCACCCTTCGAGCAGCCGTAGGGCGTGTGGAAATCGAGGGGCTGGCGCTCCGCGATGCCCCAGCGCCTGATCTCGGGATCGGCGGGGACGTAGGCGTCGTTCGCGGCGGTCAGCGGCAGATCGGGCAGGTTGCCGTAGACCTTGTTGGTCGACGCGAAGACGAAAGGCACCCGCCGCGCGCGCGCGGCTTCGAGCACCGTGATCGTGCCGCCGAGATTGACCGTGAAATCCTCTCGCGGCGCGACGAGGCTCGTGGTCACGGCGACCTGGGCCGCGAGGTGGAAGACGACATCCGCCTCGGCCACGCAATCCGCGACCAGGTCCGCATCGCGAACGTCGCCGGTCACCGCCGTCAGAGCGGCGGGATGGCGCTCTACCAGCCAGGCCAGGTTCGCCGCGACGCCCGGGCGCGCCAGGGTGTCGAGGACGACGACGCGGTGTCCGGCCGAGGCCAGGCTGTCGGCGAGGTTCGCACCGATGAAGCCGGCGCCGCCGGTGATCAGGACGCTGCAGCCGGCCGGGTCGCCCGGCGGGCGGGGGCGGGCCGCCGTCACGCGACGAGCCCCCGGGCTTCGAGTTCCCGGCGGGCCTCGGTCACGCGGTCGACGGCCTGCTGCTCGGCGACCCAGGCCGCCAGTTCGGCGACCCCGTCGGCGAAATCGCGCTGCGGGGCGAAGCCCAGGTCCCGCTGGATTCGACCGATGTCGGCGATGCAGTGCCGGATGTCGCCCGTCCGGGCCTGGGCGATGATCTCCGGCGCGAGATGCGGCTTGCCCATGGCCCGCGCGAGGATCTCGGCGACCTCGCGGACCGACCGGTCCCGGCCGCTCCCGACATTGTAGACGTTCCCGGGTGCCCGCGGGTGCTCGAGCGCCAGCACGAAGGCCTCGGCCACGTCCTCGACATGGACGAAGTCGCGGCGCTGCTCGCCGTCCTCGAAGATCATCGGCGGCTGCCCGTTGTGCAGCCGCGCGGCGAAGATCGCGAGGACGCCCGTGTAGGGGTTCGAGAGCGCCTGCCCCGGCCCGTAGACGTTCCAGAGCCGCAGGGCGACGCCTTCCATGCCGTAGACCGGGCTGAGCGTCAGGGTCAGGCGCTCCTGCACGTACTTGGTCAGGGCGTAGACCGACGCCAGGGTCGGGGCCTTCCACTCGGGGGTCGGCACGGGCACGAGCGGATGCCCTTGCGCATCCACCGGGTCCCAGGGCTCGCCCGGGCGCCTCGGCCCGCGCACCGCGTCCTGGACGATGCTGCCGTCCCCGGCCCGGTAGAGACCCTCGCCGTAGATGCTCATCGAGGAGGCGACGACCACGCGTCGCACCGGCCGGTCGATGAGCTGCTGGAACAGTGCGGCGGTGCCGCAATCGTTGACCGAGACGTACCGCTCGACCGCGTACATGCTCTGGCCGACGCCGACCTCGGCGGCGAGGTGTACGATCGCGCCCACACCGTCCAGGGCTCGTATCAAAGCGGCTGCGTCGCGGACGTCGCCCTCGATGAACTCGACCTCGTGCGGCAACCGTTTCGGTTCTGCTTCCGTCCCGTGAACCTGCTCGATCAGGCTGTCGAGGACACGGACCCTGTAGTTGCGGGTCAGCAGCGCGCGCGCCAGATGGGATCCGATGAAACCGGCGCCGCCGGTGATGAGGACGGTCTCTCTCAAACGCGCTGCCTCCATGCTCGCACGCCCAAGCGGGGATGCGGTCCGGCACAGGTCCAATTCGGTGGATCGAAGCTTCGCAGAAGAAGCCCCGGTTACAGTAGATCGCGCCCCACACCCGCGGGACCGGCAATCGGCTGCAGTCGACAACCTGACACAGCAGGCGCTATGCTGCTGAAAGAGCCTTCGATTTGTTCAACTTACCTCTGAAAATCGAACCGAAAAATATCCTGGTTTAGATTCGGCCGGCGAATTGGCGCCTATTCTGCACATCGGCTCCGTGGCGCCGACATGTCCGCCCGTGGCGCTGAAGCAGGCGATGCAGGGGTGGAATGGCCGTGCAAGGGGTCGCAGAGTCGAGCGGGCGCATGCCCGCATGCATCCGTCGCGGATCAGGCGATCTGCGGCGGACAGGGCCGCTCGGCCCGCACCCCGTGTGCGATATCCGACGCTTTGTATTGCGACCGTTGGACAGGGTATCGATGCACGAAGCGCTGATCTAAACAGCCCCCGCCGGATGGCGAATACGGGATCGTATTCCCCGTGCGTGACCCAGGTGAGAGGCGATGCAGGACGACGATAGGACGAATACCGGTGGCGGTGCGAAGCCTCCCGCCGGGGCAACGAACAATCCTCTGATCGCGAAGCTCGAGAGCCTGGCCAAGCTCTCGGCGGAGGACAAGGACGTGCTGCAGCGGATCAGCGCGAACCCGCAGGTCATCGAGCCCGGGACCGCCCTGATCCGGGAGGGCGACAAACCGGACGGCGTCTACCTGATCCTCGACGGCATCGCCTGCCGCTACAAGCTCCGGGCGAGCGGCGCGCGCCAGATCATGGCCTACCTGGTTCCGGGCGATTACTGCGACCTCGACGTGGCGCTGCTGAAGGCCATGGACCATGCGATCGGCACGCTCTCCACGTGTCACGTGGTGCGGATCGACCTCCTCACCATCCAGGCCCTGCTCGAACGCCATCCCGGCATCACTCACGCCCTGCGGCTGGCGACCCTGGTGGACGAGGCGACCCTGCGCGAATGGCTGGTCAACATCGGCCGCCGCTCCGCGGACGAGCGCATCGCGCATCTGCTCTGCGAATTGCTGTTGCGGCTGCGCGCCGTCGGCCGCACGGCCGGCCAGGGCCAGAGCTACGCGCTTCCGGTCACCCAGGATGACCTGGCCGACACCACCGGGCTGGCCGCCGTGCACGTCAACCGCGTCCTGATCAACCTGCAGCGGCGCGGCCTGATCGCGTTCTCGGGGCAGCAGGTGACGATCTCGGATCTCGCGGGCCTGGAGGCGTTCGCCGAGTTCAAGCCGAACTATCTGCATCTCGGGGGGAGGGACGCGGCATGAGCCTACGCCTTCAACCCGTGCAGGTCGGCACCGGGAGCGAGGATCAGGAGAGCCAGCTCGTCTTTCACGAAGGCTTCCTCGTCGCGGTCCTCGTGCGGCTCTCGGACCTGCACGAGGCCGATGCCGGCAAGTGGTTCCTCGAGGCCGGGTTCGGCGTGGTGGACGATCCGTGCCCGCCGACATTCGCCGACATTGAGGCGGCGCAGGACTGGATCTGCGGACGGCTCGGCCTTCAAGTCGTCTGAGTGCGACCCGCGCCGGGCGGGATCGGGCCGGGCGCGCCGGTCGGATCTCGCCATGAGAGCGTGGGTGAGGCCGCCGGGGCGCGGTTCCTGTCGTCCAGGACGATGCGCGACCTTCCCGATCCGCATCGTCTCTTTCCGAAAGCCGGTGGCCACCTTTCGGGACGATGCGCTAGCCTGCGGCGTCCGCCAGCTGCGGTTCCAGCACGCGGTCGCCTTCCGGGTGCACGGTGACCGGGACGGTCTTGGCCGCGGGCGTCTTGCTGCCGACGGCATAGTGCCAGATCGGCATCAGGACGTTGCATTCCGGGTAGTACCCGCCGATGCACCCGATCGGGACGTCGTAGGCGACGACGAGCATGCCGGCGAGCCGACGGTCGACGCCGTCGTCGGCGCATGTCTTCAGCGTCACGGCCTGCCCGACCTTCAAACCCAGGCGGTCGATGTCCGAGCGGTTCATCAGCACCACCTTGCGGGTGTTGTTGATGCCGCGGAACCGGTCATCGTAGCCGTAGACCGTGGTGTTGAACTGGTCGTTGCTGCGCAGCGTCATCAGGCGCAGCACGTCGTGCCCGACATCGGGCATGTCCGCATCCTCGTCTAGCCCGCCCGGCGTGACGAAATTGGCCCGGCCCGTATCGGTGCGCCACTCGCGCCGCTTCACCGGCAGGTCGCGCTGGAAGCCGCCGGGCTCCCACATGCGCCGCTCGTAGTCCCAGAACGAATCCGGCAGCGTCGCGCTGATCTCCCGGCGGATCTCGGCGTAGTCGGTCATGTAATCCGTCCACCGCACCCGCGGGTTCGGATCGAGCACCTTGAGGGCGAGTTCGCAGATCAGGCGGATCTCGCTGATCAGGTGCGGCGAGGCGGGCTTGCGCAGGCCGCGGTTGCCGTGGACGCAGGCCGAGGTGTCCTCCATGGAGAGGACCTGCTGGCCGGCCGCGGTCTCATCGATCTCCAGTCGCCCGATCACCGGCAGGATGTAGCTGATCTCCCCCGGAAGCAGCGCGCTTCGGTTGAGCTTGGTGATCACGTTGACGGTCAGGCGCAACCGGCGCCAGGCCGGCTCCATCTGACCGTGATCGGGGATGGCGCGCACGAAGTTGCCGCCGAGCATCACGAAGGCCCGGACATCGCCTTTGAGGACGGCCTCGCAGGCCTCGACCGTGTTGTATCCGGGCTCGCGGGGCGGCTCGAAATCGAACTGCTCGCCGAGCCGCGTGAGCGGGAACAGCTCGGGCTTCTCGGTGATCCCGACCGTGCGCTGCCCCTGGACGTTGGAATGCCCGCGCACCGGGCAGATCCCGGCGCCATCGCGACCCATATTGCCGCGCAGCATCAAGAGGTTCACCAGCATCTGCACGGTTTCGACCCCGGCCCGGTGCTGGGTCAGCCCCATGCCGTAGACGCCGATCACGGTCCGCGACCGGCTGTAGACCATCGCGGTCGATTCCATGTCCGCCCGGTGCAGCCCCGAGCGGCGCTCGAGCACGTCCCAGTCTTGTGCCCGCAACCAGGCCACGAAGGTCTCGAAGCCGTGCGTGTGGTCCTTGATGAAGGCTTCATCGAGCACCGCCGCCCCGCCGGCCGTCAGCGCCTCGTCGTGCAGGGCCACCACCGCCTTGCAGATCCCGGTGAGCGCCGCGAGGTCGCCGCCCGCCTTGACCTGATGGTATTGCGAGCTGATCCGGGTGTCCTTGCGGGTCAGCATTTCCGTCGGCGATTGCGGGTTCAGGAAGCGCTCGAGCCCGCGTTCGCGCAGGGGGTTGTATGTGATGATCGGCACGCCGCGCCGACTCGCCTCCTGCAACGGGTGGAGCATGCGCGGCGAGTTGCTGCCCGGGTTCTGGCCGAAGAAGAGCAGGCAGTCGGCCTTGGCGAAGTCGTCGAGCGCCACGGTGCCGATGGCCTGCCCGATGCTCGCCGGCAAGGCGACCGAGGTCGTCTCGTGGCACATGTTGGAACTGTCCGGCAGGTTGTTGTTGCCGTAGATCCGGGCGAAGAGCTGGTAGAGGTAGCTTCCCTCGTTGGACAGGCGGCCGGAGCTGTAGAACACCGTTCCCTTCTTGCGGTCCTCGACCGCGCGCAATTCGCGGGCGATCTCCTCGACCGCATGGCCCCATGACACCGGCACGTAGGTGTCGCTGGTCGCATCGTAGCGCAGCGGATGCGTCAGGCGGCCGGTCTGTTCGAGATGGTAATCGTCCCAGTCGCGGAGTTCGGTCACCGTGTGGGCGGCGAAGAAGTCCGGCGTGCACCGGTGGGATGTCAGCTCCCAGGCGACGGCCTTGACCCCGTTCTCACAGAACTCGAACGGGAGCGGGCTTGCCGGCTTCACCCAGGCGCAGCTGTTGCACTGGTAGCCGTCGACCTTGTTGTGACGCGTCAACGCGACCGGGACACTCGCCAGGACGCCCTCACGCCTCAGGATGTTGCCGACCGAGAACGCCGATCCCCATCCGCCGGAGGGACGTCGGTAGGGCTTGAACGTCGGCTTTTCCAAGAGGCGCACTCCGAACCTGAATGACAAGGAAACACCTGCCGTCGATCCGTGTTTCCCGAAAACCGCACACACTTGCGAATAATACCCACCCATATCTTATGTTTATAACAGAGGTTAATATGACCGTTGGATACGACTACATGCTGAGGAAACCTTCGGGACCCAGTGCCCCGAAGATGTTCCTGGATACGCGCGTGGTGCCGGCCGTCGTCAATATCGCCGGCGGTGTGGAAGTTGCTTTGAACCGGGCCTCGGCACGAACCGGGCTCCACCCGATGCTCCTGCTCGTCGGCATCGCGACCGCGGCGATCGTCGTGGGTCGCCGGGTACGGGGCGGGAGCCGCTAGGCGGGCCGTCGCGGCGCGTGAGGCGCACGTCTTTCGACCCGCCTCCCCCTTGCCCGGCGGCCTTGGTCGCACAGGTTGAGGCCGGCTCGTGCAGACGGACCAGCGCCGACCGGATGTCCGTGGTGCTGCGCCAGCGCGGCCCCGCCACGGATTCGCTTCGCCGGGAGGCTTTCGAAGCCTCGGCTAAAAAAGTAGGGCCCAGGTACTAGACGACCGGTCTAATCAGGGCTATCTCAGCGTCATGGCACGCCTCAACACGCATACCGACACCCGGCAGGAGATTCTCGACACCGCCTACGGCCTGGTGGGCGCGAAGGGGTTTTCCGGGGTCGGGCTCAACGAGATCCTGGCTTCGGCCGGAGTCCCGAAGGGATCGTTCTACCACTACTTCGGCTCGAAGGAGGCTTTCGGCGAGGCGCTCCTGGCCGATTACTTCGAGGGGTATCTCGCCGCTCTGGATGCGACGCTCGCCGAGCCCGGCTTGGACCACGCCGAGCGCCTGATGAACTACTGGCGCAAATGGCAGGCGACGCAGGGCAGCGTCGATTATCAGCGCAAGTGCCTGGCGGTGAAGCTCGCCGCGGAAGTCTCGGACCTGTCCGAGGCCATGCGGCTCGCCCTCAAGGGCGGGACCGCCGGGATCATCGAACGGCTGGCGCGGGCGATCGAGGCGGGGGCCGCGGAGGGCTCCTTGAAGGTGAAGGGCACGCCCCACGCCACCGCCGAGGCGCTCTATCACGTGTGGCTCGGCGCGAGCCTGATGGCGAAGATCGTGCGGACCGACGCGCCGTTCGAGGCCGCGATGACGACGACGCGACAGATCCTCGGACTCGCCTGACGCGAGCCCGAGGTACGGCGCGGGCGGCCGAACCGTGCCTGCTCGTGCCAAACTATTAGACGACTGGTCTACTCAAACGAGCAATGAAGCCTCCCCGAACTGGCGGAGGCGAGGACACCACGCAAGGAGCGAGCTCATGCCCCACGGAACGAAGACTGCAGCCGTCCCCGCCCTCGTCACCGCCGGGTTGATGAGCGCCGCCCTGCTCGGCACCTCCGCGGCCACGGCGCAGGAGCGGATCACCCTGGAGACCATCGGCGCAGTCCGCATGGCCGGCAGCAGGCTCGACGACGGCCGCCGCGTGAACCCGCAGGTTCGGCCGGCGGAGACGGGATCCGCGCAAGAGCAGCGCGCGGACGATCCGTCGAAGGCGCACTGACGCCGCCTCGGCGTCCCCCATGCCATGTGAAATCCCGGCCGATCGATCGATCGGCTGCCGGAAGCTTCCCTTCGACCTGAACGATCACGGAGAACGACAATGAAGATCCTGATGGTGCTGACCTCCCACGATCAGCTCGGCGACACCGGCCGCAAAACCGGTTTCTGGCTGGAAGAGCTCGCCGCGCCCTACTACGTGTTCAAGGATGCCGGCGCCGAGATCGTGCTGGCTTCGCCCCGGGGCGGACGGCCGCCGCTGGACCCGAAGAGCAGCGAGCCGGGTTCCAGACCGACGCGACGCGCCGGTTCGAGGCGGACGAGGAAGCGCTGGCGGCGCTCGAGACCACGACCCGGCTCGATGCCGTCTCCCATGACGGGTTCGACGCCGTGTTCTATCCGGGCGGCCACGGTCCGCTTTGGGACCTCGCCGAGGACCCGGTCTCGATCAGGCTGATCGAGACGACGCTGGCGGCCGGCAAGCCCGTCACCCTCGTCTGCCATGCCCCCGGCGTCCTGCGCCACGCGAAGGCCCTCGACGGGACGCCGCTCGTCCAGGGCAAGGCCGTCACCGGGTTCACGAACACCGAGGAGGAGGCGGTCGGCCTCACCGAGGTCGTTCCCTTCCTGGTCGAGGACGCGCTGCGCCGGAACGGCGGCCGGTTCTCCAAGGCCGGCGACTGGGCGCCGTACGTGGTGGCCGACGGCCTGCTCATCACCGGCCAGAACCCGGCCTCGTCCGGGCCGGCCGCCGAGCGTCTCCTCGCGCATCTCGCGAACGGCTGACGACACCGCCCTCCGTCCCCGGACACCGTCCGCCCGCGCATCCGCGCGGGCGGCGACCGGCCCCGGGGCGACGCCGCCGGCCCGACAGAGGCCCGCACGTCGGCAGAAGCCTCCCCCCTCGACATCCATCGCGAAGGACACCGGCCCATGACAAACGATATCGTCTTCTCGGACGCGACCCAGCTCGCCGCGCTGATCCGCACCCGCCAGGTCTCGCCGGTGGAGGTCATGCAGGCCCACCTCGACCGCATCGCGGCCGTCGATCCCAAGGTCAACGCCATCGTCACCGTGGCGGAGCGGGCGCTCGACGGCGCCCGCGCGGCCGAAGCCGCGATCCTAGCCGGGGGCGAGATCGGGCCCCTGCACGGGGTGCCGTTCACCGTCAAGGATTCGATCGACACCGCCGGCGTCCCGACCCAGCGCGGGTCGCCGATCTTCCGGGGCCGCATCCCCACCGCGGACGCCACGAGCGTCGCCCGCCTCAAGGCCGCCGGGGCGATCCTGCTGGCCAAGACCAACCTGCCGGAATTCTCCTACTGGATCGAGAGCGACAACCTGCTCTCCGGTCGCTCGAACAACCCCTGGGACCTCGAGCGGACGCCCGGCGGGTCGAGCGGGGGCGAGTCGGCGGCCATCGCGGCGGGTATGTCGCCGCTGGGCCTCGGCACCGACCTCGCCATCTCGGTCCGGGGCCCGGCCGCGCAGACCGGGATCGTCTCGCTGAAGCCGACCCACGGGCGGGTGCCGATGACGGGGATCTGGCCGCGCGCGCCGCGGCGCTTCTGGCATGTCGGCCCGATGGCCCGCTCCATCCGGGACCTCGCGCTGGCCTTCTCGCTCCTGTCCGGTCCCGACGGCGAGGACGGCTACGCGTCCCGCACCGTCGCCGCCGATGCCGGCCTGGGCTCCGCGCCCGGCCGTCCGCTCCGGGTGGGCTGGCTGGTCGAGCCGGGCTTCGGCCCGATCGATCCCGAGGTCGCCGCCACCGTCCGGGCGGCGGCCGAGGCCCTCAAGGCCGCGGGCTGCGTCGTGGAGGCCGTGCGCATCCCGGCGCTGGAGCGTGACTTCGCCCTCGACGTCTTCAACACGCTGCACGTCATGGAGATGAAGCCGGCCTTCAGGGAGGCGACGGAGGGCCGGAGCCGGGACGAGATCTACACCATGGCCAGGACCATGCTGGCGCTCCCGGACTCGTCGATGGACGACTACATCGCGGCCGAGCAGGCGGCGGAGCGGCTGCGGGACGGCTACGCCGACTACTTCCGGCGCTACGACGCGCTGATCACCCCGGTCCTGCCGATCCCGGCCCACAAGCACGGCGTCACGCACTTCGTCATCAACGGGCAGACCGTCGACGCCACCTACCTCCAGGGCGCGACCGTGCCGCTGAACGTCACCGGCCTGCCCGGCCTGTCGATGCGGTTCGGGACGAGCGGCGAGGGACTGCCGATCAACGTCCAGGTCGTTGCCAGCTGGCAGGCCGAATCGACGATCCTGCACGTCGCCGCGCTGCTGGAGGCGGCGAGCCCGGTGCGTGGGCTGCACCCGAACCTGTAGGCCGCCGTCGCGCTTGTCCCGCGGGATCGCGCTTACGACGCCGGATGCTGCCTCCAACTCACGATCGGCGCCCCGACCTGACGCGCTGCCCCGTCGGGGCGCAGATGCGCCTACCGCTTCTTGCCCAGCTCCGCGGCGATGTCCTTCGTCATCCGGCCGACCTTCCGATGCGCCGCCGTCAGCTGGTCCTGGGTGACGCCCCAGCGCTTCATCCAGAACTCGACGGCCTTGCGTTCCGACAGATCGAGCCGGTCCTTATCGATGAAGCCACGCTTGTCCTTGAGGCCAGCCATGGGAAATCCTGTTGTGTTGGTGACTGCGGGTTAGGAGGAGGCGCGCGACGAACCTCTCGGGCGCGAGACATGCGGGGGAATCGCAGCGATGCCCAGACCCATGGGGCCACGCAGCGCACCGATGCGGCGGGTTGCCCGGCCGGTCGGCGCTCTTGTGATGGAAGTCGGCGCGCAGGAACGCGGCGCCCTGTGTCGGGCTGCCGGCCATGTCGGGCGCCGCGGCGGGGGAGGCGAAGTCCCGGTGATGGTGCTCGCGCGGGCGCGGCAGACCGGTCAAAGCGGCGTGGATCGGATCCTGCGCGGGCGGTCGCGGACTGTCCGCGAGGGCGTCGCGGGTGGGCGCCCTCGCAAACGGCGCGCTCATCAGGACGACCGATCCGAACACGTCGGGCCGGGCCAGGGAGCAGAAGCCCGCGACCCAGGAGCCGAAATCGTGACCGGCGATGAGCCCGGGAAAGGCGTGAGCATGACCACACTGTGAAGACGTCTGATCCAGTCAGCCCGGGGGCCCGTCCCCATCGCGGTTCAGGCTCCCACACGGATTGAAGTGACGGATCGTGACAGCGTTGCAAACGCAGCGTCGGGATCAGCGCGCCAGGCCGAAACAGAAATGAAAAACACCCCGGGAGCGGGTGCTCCCAGGGTGTTGCCGACCTCACGGCCAGATTGATCGGGCTGGGGATCCGGAGGCCGACAAGTTGCCGGCGCCTTCCGCGGCGGGGAGCGAGGAGGAGGACCAACACCTCTCGCCCGCCGGCCACATCTCCCGGCGTTGAGGCCGGGAGGAGCGCGATCCGATACTAGTACGAGCCGAACTTGTAGTTCAGGCCGGCGCGGACGACGGCGAACTCGTCGTCGCGACGACCGATGGCGCTGTAGGCCACCGGGACGAGGTTGGCGGCGTTGACGACCAGGGCGCCCTGGTTGCGGTTGCCGCGCTCCAGGTTGACGTACAGACCTTCGATCTTGAACGTCACGGCCGAGGAGCGGAAGAAGTTCAGGAACGACTCGGTGGGGAGGGCGAACTCGACACCGCCGCCGACGGCGTAGCCGGTGCGGAAGCTGTCGTTGCCGGCGTAGCCGCCGAACGAGCGGTCGGCGCTGCCCGAGCCGTAGGCGAAGCCGCCGGTGCCGTACACGAGGGTGCGGTCGAAGGCGTAGCCGAGGCGGCCGCGCACGGTGCCGAAGTAGTCGAGGCTCGACAGGCCGCGCGGGTCGGTGACGTAGTAGCCCGGGGCGACGGCGCCGTTCACGAAGGCGTTGTTCCGGCTACGGCCGAAGTCGAGGTACTGGGCGTCGGCCTCGATGCCGACGACCACGCCCGAACCCGGGGTGAACTGGACGTTGTAGCCGATCTGCGCGCCGCCGGAGAAGCCGTCCTGGCTGCGGTTGCGGAAGGTGGCGGTGGTGCCGGGAACGGCGAACGGGGCCGGGACGCCGAAGGTGGAGTTGTTCGAGCGGCTGCTGGCGTCGAAGGCGTAGCCGGCGTTGAAACCCGCGTAGAAGCCGGTCCAGGTGAACACCGGCACCGGGGTGAACACGGGCGGCGGGGCGGCGCGACGCGGCAGGTCGGCGGCGGCAGCGGCGCCGGTCAGGGCGGTGAAGGCGGCCAGGGAGGCGAGAAGCTTGGTCATCGTGCTGGGTCCGGGATTTCTATCTGACGGTAAGGCTACCGGCCCATGGGCCAAATAGCTGTAGTTTTACGGACACACCTGTCGCCGATGAAGCAAGACGGCGTAGTAAACCATTTATGAAGCGGCTTTGTGCGCGCTAAGTATTTCGCAATGTACTGCGTCATGCGTCGTAACTACTAGGTTGCGATTTGGTTGCATCATGCAGCGGCGGCGCCCGCGAACTGTGACCCGCAAGTCACAGCTTGGAGTGTGAGGCTCACTGCAAGGTGGCACTTCTCTCGGGGGCTTCACGCCACACCATGCCGATCCGGCCGCGCCCGCCGGACACATGTCATGCCGGCCGCTGCACCTCGGGAGCATGATACGGCCAACAATTCCGGTCCTCGCCTCCAGATGCGGCCGCTGCTGTTCCTGAGGAAGGCTTTCGTGGATCCGGTCGGTGGCGAGTATCGCCCTGGGTAGCAGACCTGCACCGGACGAGTTTGACCCAGCGATACGGAAGTCCCAGTCTCCGCATTTAGCGGGGCTCATAAGCGATATAGCTACGTTTATCGCTCCGTATAAAACAATACGGAGGAAAATACGTGGATCGGCACAGCTTCGACCAAACCAACATCACGTGGCGCACCCTGGATTGGCTCGATCACATCGCCTTCTTCGTCTACAAGGTCGACGAGGAGAACCGGATCGTCGACGTGCTCTTCAAGTTTGCCGCCAACCAGCGGGTGATGCTGCACCGGCATCACTGCCCTTACGTCACGCTGGTCATGCAGGGCGAACTGCGGTTCTACCGCCCGAACGGTGCGCTGAAGGAGATCCGCCCCAGCGGCAGCTTCGTCTCCGGGCCCGCCCATGGCGAACCTCACGAGGAGGGCGGCGGAGATCGGGATGCGATCGTCTTCTTCAGCAACCGCAACATCGAAGACGCGCTCTACGAGTTCCTCGACAAGGACGGGCGCACGATGCAGGTGCTGGGGATCGCCGACTTCCGGGCACAGCTCGAGGCACAGATCGCAGACGGGTCAGCCGCGAAGGTGGCCGGTCGCCCCGTCTGATGGGAAGGAGCCCCGCAGTTTTGCAGCCGCGGGGCTGAACCATGGAATTACATGCGGGCGCGGCGCATGTGATGATGCCGGTGACGGGTCATGTGTCGCCGCCCCATCATGCCGGTCTGGCCACCCATCCGCTTCTGGGACGAGCTCTTCACGCTGCCCGGGTTATTCATGTTGCCTTCGGCGCTACCGCCCCCGGCGGGTGTCTGCGCCATCGCTGCTCCTGCCATCGCGACGGTGAGCGCGGCAGCGAGAGCGATTGTCTTGATCGACATGGACGTTCCTCCAGACCGATCGGTTCGATCAGCCCAGGAGCAAACATCCCCGCGGTCGGTATCGTTCAGGCACCGACGCTGATTGACGTTACAGATCCTGACGCCGTCGCAACCGCAGCGCCAGGATCAGAGCGCCGGGCCAAAACGCGAGGCTCAGCACCGCGACCGGCAGGATCGGGCGGTCCTTCCACCACACGATGATCACCGGCACGAACAGGCCGAGGATGGCGATGGTGAGGAACGCCCAGACTTCGACGTCGGACAGGTTCATGAGCGGTAGGTAGGGGCTTTCCTACCGCGACGCTTCCTTCACACCTGGTGGCACAATGCCGCCACCAGGCCGATCCGGCCCGAGCACCGCTCACTCTACCCGCTCGACTGGCGCGAGCTGTCGATGGCAATCCGCTTTGGTCGGGCGCAGGGCCGCTGTGAGCGCTGCGGGCGACCGCACGGGCAGATAGTCTACCACCTCGGCGATGGGCGTCGGCGGGATGCTAGACCCGACCGCCGGCGCGATGACTGGAGCCGTAGGATCCGGGTCAGGTCTGGCGCTGGTATCCTCGGCCGCGACCGCCGAACCCGTGTCGTCCCGGCAGCCGCCCACCGGGATCACGACACGGCCGACAACGCGGACGCCAACCGCGCAGCCTCCTGCCATCGCGGCCACATGATCCGCGACAGACCGGAGCACCAACGCCGACGCCGACGCACGCTGTTCCAGCGGAAGGCGATGGGGGATCCATTCGGTGGACCCTACGCCCGAGATACGGTCGAGAAAGCCGTCAGCTATCCTGATCGCGGTCGAGATTGCGGATCAGGTCACCGATCGGATCGCCGTCGGCGGTCCCGCTTTGGGCAGCTGGATGTATCAAGGTGCTCGAAAGCCTGGGCAATGTCCCCACCCCCGGCGGCAGGGGCATCGTTGGGCGACGGGCCAACAGCGCGCCGCTGTCCGCCATCAACGCAGCAGGCTCACTGCCGTGTAGCCTACGCGGAGGATCGGCCCAGATCGTCGGCCCGGCCGCCGTTTCATTGGCGACCATGACAACCCGCACCGTGCGCTCCGGCCTCTCGTCGTTGCCCGGATGTAGGACATGGGCGGCGGCGAGCAGCCCAAAGGCAGCAATCGCGGTGGTGGCGAGGGTGGATCTGTAGTGTTCCATGTCGGTGGAACCGACGGCCAAGCTTGCCGTTCCGCTTGCTCTCCCGGGATAGCTAACCGTGACTTTACGGATGCCGTTCAGCCCGGCGGCGGGAACGATCCGAGCTTTCACGAAGGCTTCTCGTCGGGAGCCACGAAGGGTTGACGAAGCCTTCCGGCAGCTACCATCCCGTCGAGGAACAGCTTCACGGGAGCACGATTACCCTAGTACCGCCCAAGGGTCCCGAAGCACTCGGGAGGCGGGTCAACGGGAGAACGCTAATGAAGGCATCACTGCTTGTTGTTGCAGCCATTCTCGCCCTCGGAAGCACAGCCTTCGCTGCTGAAAGTGGAGCTGGCGGCTCAAGCCGTTCAGGAACCGCGAACAGTACCGGCCCGAACGATGCGGGCTCAGGCTCATCCCCGGGTGCGGCCGGCAGCGGCCCTTCAACTGGCGGGATGAGCCGCTCCGGCACGACGAACAGCACGGGGGCCAACGACGCTGGGTCAGGCTCGAAGCCAAGCGGGACCAGCGGAACGCCTGGCAACCGCTGAACGTCCCTCGAATGGGGCGGCCTCACCGCCTCCCCATTCACGGCTTAGCGCTTCCAATGGAGCGTGCGGTCGCATCCGCCTGGTCGCGATACGGTCCTGTAGACACCGACCGTTAACCAGATTGTCCCTCGCTCGCCGCATGTCGGCGGTAGGCACTCTCGCTCCCGCAACGGCCGAGAGCAGAGCATGACGCGCGCCGACCTCGACAAGCGCACCACGCTGACCGTGTGGCCTGGCCATGGCCCAGCGCACGTCGCGCAGGGTCACGAGTTCCCAACGCTGCGCCAGGCTCTCGCGGCAGCCGCTAGAGCCATAGACGCAGAAGACGCGCAGCCCTGGATCATCACGGAGAACGGCGACATTCTCTCGCCGCGATGGATCAGGGCCAACGCTGGATCTAGGTGTTTGGTCCCGGCATTTGGTGGATCGGGCTTGACCTGAAGCGGCTGGGCTCGGCGGACCATGCTTTGCAGATGGCCTCATAGAGGGTGAGCCCACGGAAGGTCTTGAGGCGGCGTGCGAAGTTGTAGGCGCTGACGAAGTCGGCCAGGTGAGTGCGGAGTTGCGCGTGGCTGTCGGAGTGGTAGCGCTTGACCGTCAGGTCCTTGATCGTGCGGTTCATTCGCTCGACCTGACCGTTGGTCCAGGGGTGACGCGGCTTGGTTAGACGATGGTCGATATCGTTTCGGGCGCAGGCGGACTCGAAGCTGCCGGCTCGGAATGTCTCGCCGGCTGCCATCGCCTCCTTGATGATGGAAGCGGCCGAGGCGATGTTGCCGGGCGTGGTGAAGTGGGCGCCGTTGTCGGCGAGCACCGTGTGCGCCTTGTAAGGCACGGCCTCAATAAGATGGCGGAGAAAGTCGCCTGCGACCCGCCGCGTTGCCTTCTCATGGAGTTCGACGAAGGCGAACTTGGTCGTGCGATCGATGGCGACGAATAGGTAGAGCCGACCCTCGGCCGTGTGTATTTCAGCCAGATCGATGTGGAAGTAGCCGAGAGGGTAGGCCTTGAAGCGCGACCGCTTGGGCTTGTCGCCGTCGACCTCCAGCAATCGGCTGATACCGTGGCGTTGCAGGCAGCGGTACAGGGACGAGCGGGTCAGGTGCGGGATCGTGGCCTTCAGCGCGTAGAGGCAGTCTTCGAGCGGCAGAAGCGTGTGACGGGGAAAGGCGACAACGACCGCTTCGTCCTCGGGTGACAGCACCGTCGAACGCGGATCCTTCGGCCCCGTGCGCTGGTCGGCGACCGAGGTTCGCTGCCTCCACTTAGCGACCGTCTTTGGGTTGATCCCGTAGCGCTTCGAGAGCGCCCTCAGGCTCGCTTGACTATGCTGGATCGCGCGACGGACTGCCTTGTATCTTTGAGTTGCCCGCTGGAGTGAAGCCAGTGAGGCTACAAGGTGAGGGTCAGCCCGTGTTTGCCTAGGGTTTTCTAAGCCCGCGACAGAGCAAGGTGCGGCCCTCACCGCCACAGTCCCGAACCCGGACAGCCGCTCGGGCCAGAGCCCGCATTTGCAAGGTAGGGTCATGGACGAACAACCCACCATCTTCGTCGGCATCGACGTGTCGAAGGATCGTCTCGACGTTCACCTCAGACCGTCGGACGAGGCATTCCATGTCCCGCGTAACACCAAAGAGCTGGATGCTCTCGCGCGTCGGCTCAGTGGCTTACCTGTGGCCCTCATCGTCCTGGAGGCTACCGGTGGCTTCGAGGCGAGCGTCGCTGCAGCACTGGCCGCTGTCGGGCTGCCGCTTTGTATCGTCAACCCGCGTCAGATCCGCGACTTCGCCAGAGCGATGGGCCGGTTGGCGAAGACCGACACGCTCGACGCCGAGGTCATTGCCCTCTTCGCCGAACGCATCAGACCACCGGCCAGGCCCTTGCCGGAGCCGGAGAGACGGCACTTCGCCGAGTTCGTGAGCCGGCGGCGGCAGATCATCGGGATGATCTGCATGGAGACCAACCGTCGCGATCAAGCCGTGGACAAGCAGCTGACCCGGCGGCTCGACCGACACATCGGCTTCCTGGAGAAAGAACTCGTAGAACTCGACAGCGACATTGGACAAGCCATCAAGGCCTGTCCGGTCTGGTGCGAGACCGAGGCGCTGCTCAAGTCCGTGCCCGGGATCGGTGACGTGACCGCACGCACGCTTCTGGCCCAGTTGCCCGAGCTCGGCACCATCGGGCGCCACCAAATTGCGGCCCTCGTCGGCATCGCTCCCATCAACCGCGACTCCGGTCTGATGCGAGGTCGAAGATCCATCGCGGGTGGACGAACCTCGGTGCGGGGCGTGCTCTACATGGCCGCTCTGACCGCGATCCGGCGAGGCTCTCCTTTTCGGTCCTTCTACGAGCAGCTGACCCAGCGAGGTCGGCCGAAGAAGGTCGCCCTCGTCGCCGTGATGCGAAAGCTCCTGGTGACGCTCAACGCCATCGTTCGCGACCGCACGCCCTGGCGGTCGATCACCGCTTGACCTTCAACACAGCCGCTCCGTCGTCGTGGCGCTGCCGGGGACTGTCAGGAATTTCGTGTGCGGGCGGCGTGTTGAACATCAGGCCGCCATGGCCCGGGTGAAGCGCTCGCCGAAGATGACGGCGAACTGCGCCTTGGCCATGACCCACTCACGCGGGCCCATCTTCCACGCCTTCTCGAAGCGGTTCAAGACCAGGTAGAGCAGCTTCAGCGCGGCCTCGTCGGTCGGGAAGTGACCGCGGGCGCGCACGGCCCGGCGCAGGGTGGCGTTCAGAGCCTCGATGGCGTTCGTCGTGTACAGGATCCGGCGAACCTCGCCCGGGAACGCGTAGAACGGGATCACCTCGCCCCAGGCCCGTCGCCAGCTCTGGGCGATGGCCGGGTAGCGCTTGCCCCACTCGCCCGCCTCGAAGGCCGCCAAGGCCGCCTCGCCAGCTGTGGCATCGAGCGCGCGGTAGATGTCCTTCAGCGCGGCCGCCACGAGCTTGCGGTCCTTGTAGGAGACGAAGTCGAGGCTGTGGCGCAGCAGGTGAACGATGCAGGTCTGGACCAGCGCCTCGGGGAACACCGCCCGGATCGCATCGGGGAAGCCCTTCAGGCCATCGACCACGGCCAGGAGCACGTCCTCGACGCCGCGGTTCCTGAGCTCGTTCATGACCCGTAGCCAGAACTTGGCGCCCTCGTTCTGCTCCAGCCACAGGCCGAGGATCTCCTTGGAGCCGTCGGCGCGCACGCCCAGCGCGATGTGGACCGCCTTGTTCCGGACCACACCCTCATCGCGCACCTTGATCCGCAGGGCGTCGAAGAACACGATCGGGTAGACCGGCTCCAGCGGCCGGGCCTGCCAGGCGGCGACCTCCTCCAGGACCGCGTCGGTCACCGCGCTGATCAGGTCGGGCGAGACCTCGATGCCGTAGAGCTCGCGCAGGTGGGAGACGATCTCCCGGGTGCTCATGCCGCGGGCGTACATCGACACGATCTTGTCGTCGAAGCCGGGAAAGCGGCGCTGATACCGGGCGATCAGTTGCGGATCGAACGTCGCCTGCCGGTCGCGCGGGATCGCCAGCTCGATCCGGCCAGTCTCGGTCGTGACTGTCTTGCCGCCATAGCCGTTGCGCGTGTTGCCAGCATCCTCGCCCGCCAGATGGTGGTCCATCTCGGCGTTGAGCGCTCGCTCGGCCAGGGCTTTCTTCAGCTCGTTCAACAGGCCGTCGGCCTCGAAGGCCGTCTTCGGATCGGCCCCGGCCAGAAGCTGATCCAGGAGCGTGTCAGGAATACGGGGTGCTTTGCGTCGTGCCATCGGGAACCTCCATCGGATCCACTATGGCCGCCCGCACACGAAATTCCTGACAGTCCCGACGGGGCGCGCGCACATGATGGACGCAAGATCCGGATGCTCGACGTCGTCGACGAGTTCACGCATGAATGCCTGGCGATCCGAGTCGCCCGCAAGCTGAAGGCAACCGATATCATCGACGTGCTCTCGGACCTGTTCATCCTCCGTGGCGTACCTAGCCATATCCGTTCGGATAACGTCCCGGAGTTCGTTGCGAAGATCGTACAATCTTGGATCACCGGCGTCGGCAGCAAAACCGCCTACATCACTCCGGGCTCACCGCGGGAGAATGGCTACGTCGAAAGCTTCAACGTGCGGCTTCGCGATGAACTGCTCAACGGCGAGATCTTATACACACTCAGGGAGGCGCGGATCGTCATCGAAAATTGGAGATGTCATTACAACACCGTGCACCCCCACGCCTCACTGGGATACCAGCCGCCTGCACCGGAAGTGTTCATGTCCAGCCTTCTCCGCTTGGCCGGCCGCGCTCGCCCGACCCGCTCCGCCGGCCAAACTACCCGTGGTGGAGCGGCCTACCGCGCACTAACTTGAACCTTGGAGCACCCTGTGGGGGCCGATCACGCTCACTGGCGACCTCACATGAAAGCTTCTTCGCGATCGAAGTACCGCCGCCGATTGATCAACTTGAACGTAGAATAAATATAAACTGATGCTACGCTCTAGCGTGTAGCTTTTATGTTCTTGCCAAATGGCGTGTCTCCAGGATACGCGATGACGTTGCTTAATTGCTCCGGCGATTTGTCGCTGGCAGAGGTCGATGGCTGTCGTCACTCCTTCGCGCGAGGCGCGCGCAAGTCATTTAGCGAGACTTTATCGTACCCATTGTAAAGCCTTGCTGCGCTTTCTGGATCGGAAGGTCGGCCAAAACGATGCGTCGGATTTGGCGCACGAGGCATTCCTCCGGATCGCACATTCGGGACATAGCCAGACACGTCTCCACAACGAGCGCGCCTTCCTGTTTCAGATCGCAGCGAACCTGGTCCTCGACCACAAGCGTGCGCAGTTGCGCCATTCTCGCATCCTCACGGCCATTGAGATAGACGAGCTCTTGATGGTTGCCGACGAGACGCCGGGCCCGGAGCAGTTCGCTCAGTCGCGTGGTGAGGTGCAGGCTCTCGACGCGGCACTGCACGAATTGCCTCTCCGGCGCGCCGAGGCCTTCCGGCTCAGCCGGATCGAAGGTCTAAGTCACGCATCCATCGCCGCCCGTCTTGGCGTATCGCTCCGCACCGTGGAGGCAGAGGTCAGGATGGCTCTCGATCATTGTGCCGACCGTCTGCGATCCGGACGATCGCCGGATTGATCGCGGCATCCTCCTGATGACAATGGTCCCCGGCATGGAATGCCCTTCAGGAGATCGCTTGAAACGCTCGCGGCAAACGGCGAGAGACGAATGAGCGCGCCGGATGATCATGGCGGACCGTCCGCCGACAGGGACCGATGCATCGCGCAGGACGCGCGCGCCTGGGTGGTTCGCCTGACGTCAGGCACCGCGACGCAGGACGACGCACAGGCGCTTGCCGCCTGGCGCTCCGATCCGGAGCAGGACGCCGCCTTCCGGGCTGCAGCAGGACTCTGGAAGCAGGCGGGCCACGCCCTTGCCGGCCCAGCGCGCGCGCCTGCCAGCCGCGGTGACCTGCTGGCGATGACCCGGCGCCGCATGCTCCGCCGGGTGGCCGCGGGAGGCATCGCATCGGCCTCGATCGCCGCCGGCGCGACGCTCGCGTTGCGATGGCCGGTGCTGAATGCGGCCTATCGGACAGGAACCGGTGAGATCCGAACGGTGGTCCTGTCGGGCGGCATCCGCATCGAGCTGGATGCCGAAACCGCCCTGGACGCCCGCCTCGACGACGAGGGACACGACATGGCCCTGCAGGCGGGCTCGGTCGCTGTCACGGTCCCGGCCAGCGGTACGGCGCTCATCCTGGGCGCAGGCCGGGGGCGCCTCGTCACCGAGCTGGGTCGGCCCGCGGAGTTCATCGTGCGCTGCAGGCCGAGCGAAGGCCTCTCCGGTTGGGTCGGCGGCCTGGACGCCGACATGTCCTGCCTGTCCGGCGCCGTCACGGTCGTTCCCGCCGCGGGAGCGCCGACGACGCGCCTCATGGCGGGACAGGAGATCAGGATCGGGCCGGATGCGCGCGGCGTTCACCCCATCGACGTCGCCCATGTGGCGGCATGGCGGCGTGGCCTTCTCGTCTTCCGCGACACGCCCCTGTCGGAGGTCGTGGACGATCTCAACCGATACCGCCCCGGTCGGATCGTCCTGGCCGGTTCGGCGGCCGCCGCGAGACGCGTGACAGGAATTTTTCATCTGGCACGTCCGGAAGAGGCCCTCAGCAGCATCCGCACCGCGCTCGCCCTCTCGGAGGTGCGGCTCGGCGACCGGCTCGTCATTCTCCGCTGAGGTCGGCGAGGCCGGCGCGGGAGCCATTGGGTTTTTTTGCGGGCTCGTCACCCGGGGCACGTCTGAAGAGTCAGGCGGGCGATCATGACCCGCCGGGCCGCGGTTGCAAACCGCGCGGGGACGGTGGGGCGAATGACGGTTCAAGAACGCGGGGCGAACCGGACGGGGAATGGCTGTCGCATGGTCATCGGATTGAGTGGTGTCGCGGCGTTGGTGCTCGCCATTCCGACGCCGACCTCGGCAGCCATCGACCATGCGGCGCGGGACGGGACGGCCATCGGCGCGCGGATCACCCGCATTGCCGCGATCGTCGCGGACCCGGACGCGGACGAGACCCTGGATTTCGCCATCGCGGCTCAGCCCCTGGACGAGGCCCTGGCGGCCTACGGAGCGATCAGCGGCGTCCAGTTGATCTACGACAGTCACGCGACTCGCCGGCTCCGCGCGACACCGATCACCGGACGCTACGACCGGGTGGAAGCGCTCCGCCGATTGCTCGCGGGTACGGGGCTGGTGCCGCAATTCACGGCGCAGCGCTCGGCGACCCTCGTGGGCATCGTCGCCGAGGTCGAGCCCGCCGGCATCCAGGACGGCGGCGTCGTCTTGGATGCGCTGGAGGTGACCAGCGAAACCGCCGTCGGACCCACACATGGCTACGTCGCCCGCGGCAGCACGACCGCGACCAAGACCGGCACGTCGCTTCTCGAAACGCCCCAGGCGGTCAACGTCATCGGCCGAAAGGAGATCGAGGATCGGCAGGCGCAGAGCGTCAGCCAAGCGCTTCTCTACACGCCGGGGGTTCTCACCCAGTACGGCACGGACGTGCGCTACGATTGGCTCTACGTCCGCGGCTTCGTGCCCGGGCGCTACCTCGACGGGTTGCGCCTGCCGTTCGGTGCTCGCGGATACTCGCAGCCGCGCATCGAATCCTACGGCCTGGAGCGCATCGAATTGCTGAAGGGCCCGGCCTCGGGGCTCTACGGGCAGAACTCGCCGGGCGGTCTGCTCAACCTCGTCAGCAAGCGGCCGAGCGCGGTTCCCGTGCGTGAGATCCAGCTCCAGACCGGCAGCTTCGGACGCGCACAGGCCGCATTCGATCTGTCGGGTCCGATCGATCCGGACGGCAGAATCCTGTACCGGCTCACCGGCCTCGCGCGCACCACCGGCACCCAGGTCGACGATCTGGAGGAGGACCGGGTCTTCATCGCACCGAGCGTCACGTTCCGGCCGGATTCCGACACGTCGCTCACGATTCTCTCGCAATACCTGCACATCGATTCGCCCGGAGGCGGCGCGCCACAAGGCCTGCCGACGCTCGGCACCCTGTACACGAACCCGCGCGGGCGCATTCCCACCAGCCGGTTCATCGGTGAGCCGAACTACGATCGCTTCAAGCTCGACCAGGGCTTCATCGGCTACGCCTTCGAACATCGGTCCAACGACGTCTGGACCGTGCGCCAGAACCTGCGCTTCGCCCATGTCGAAGCCGACACCCAGCGGGTTCAGGCCATCGGGCTCGGGGCCGACGGCCGCACGCTCTCCCGCTACGCCTGGGCCTTCCCAGAGCACTCGAACCTGTTCAACGTCGACAATCAGGCGGAGGCGCGCTTCTCCACCGGGCCCTTCGACCATACCCTGCTCCTCGGCGCCGATTACCTGCGCGAAGATGCGCGCTACGACGAATCGCAATTGCGGGTCGTCCCCTCGGTCAACATCTTCGCGCCGGTCTACGCGGGTACGGTCACCCGGCCGCCGCTGGGCACGCGGATCACGCAAGGCCGCAACCAAGTCGGCCTCTACACGCAGGACGAGATCCGCTTCGGCGGCTTCAGCCTCACGCTGAGCGGGCGGCAGGACTGGGCCGACGCCGTCACCCGCACCCGGACGGCAGCGACCGGTGCATTGGCGCGGGTGAAGCAGGACGATGCCGCCTTCACCGGTCGGGTCGGACTGAGCTATCTCTTCGACGGCGGCTTCGCCCCCTATGTGAGCTACGCGACCTCGTTCCAGCCGACCTCCGGCACGAACCGGCACGGCTCACCGTTCGCGCCCACCACCGGGGATCAGATCGAGGGCGGCATCAAGGTGCAGCCGACAGGAACGAACCTCCTGCTGACCGGGGCGGTCTTCGACCTGAGGCAGCAGAACGTGCTGACGCCGGATGCCATCGACTTCCGCTTCAATACCCAGGCCGGCGCGGCACGGGTCCGCGGGCTGGAACTCGAGGCCAAGGCGAGCCTGACCGACAGTCTCGACCTCGTCGCCTCCTATGCGGCCATGACCAGTCGATTCACCAAGGCGAACGCCGATGCGACGGGAGCCAGCATCGTCGGGAACGAACTGCCGTTCGTTCCGCGCCATCAGGCGTCCGTCTGGCTCGACTATACGATCCGGACGGGCGACTGGGCGGGCCTCGGCCTGGGAGCGGGCGTTCGCTACATCGGTGTTTCGGTGGGCGACAACGCCAATCTCTATCGGACACCGGTCGTCACGCTCGTCGACGCGGCCTTGCGGTATGATTTCGGGTATCGCTACCCCGCCCTGAAGGGCATCGATCTCGCGCTCAACGCGACGAATCTCTTCGACAAAACCTACGTGACGACGTGCATCGCTGCCACCGGGTGTTTCTACGGTAATAGGCAGACGATCCTCGCGACGCTGCGCTATCGTTGGTGACGGTCAGGAACATCGGCCGAAGAGCCCCGGCGGATCGTTAACTCTTTGGGGACGGTTCTTGACCCTGACCCACCAAACTGGTCCGCGCTGAGCGCAAGTTTTTCGGGCATCCTGAACCCTGAAGGAGGGTGGATGCCATGCCTCGCAAACGCTTCACGAACGAACAGATCGCCTTCGCCCTGCGGCAGGCGGAGAATGGTGCGACGGTGGATGAGGTCTCCCGGAAGATGGGCGTGTCCGAGCCGACGTTTTACCGCTGGAAGAAGCAGTTCGTCGGCATGGGCGTGCCGGAGATCCGCCGGCTCAAGCAATTAGAGGACGAGAACAGTAAGCTGAAGAGGCTGGTCGCCGATCTGACGCTGGACCGCTCCATGTTGCAGGATGTGCTCAAGCGAAAGTGGTGAGGCCCGCCGCTCGCCGTGAGGTCGCCGGCCACCTGCAGGTGGCCTACGACATCAGCGAGCGTCGGGCCTGCCAGGCCACCGGACTCAGTCGCTCGTCGCAGCGCTACAGGAAGCGCTCGGACCCTCAAGTAGCGCTGCGCATGCGGCTGAAGGAGTTGGCCGCCGCGCGGGTGCGCTACGGCTACCGACGGCTGCATATCCTACTGCGACGGGAGGGCTGGAAGGTGAACCACAAGCGCACCTACCGGATCCACCGCGACGAGGGGCTGTCGATCCGGTCCAAACTGCCCAAGCGCAAACGTACCTGGCGCTATCGCCAGGGGCGACTGGCAATCGGTGGACCCAACGAGGTCTGGGCGATAGACTTCATGTCCGACCGCCTGTTCGACGGGCGTCCGTTCCGGATCCTGACGGTCGTCGATTGCCACACGCGAGAGGCGCTCTCACTCACGCCGAGAGCCAACTTCCGCGCCTTCCAGGTGACCGAGGCTCTGGACGCCTTGGTCAAGGTGAGGGGACGGCCCAAGAGCTTGCGGGTCGACAATGGGCCGGAGTTCGCCGGGCGCATGCTCGACCAGTGGGCCTACCTGAACGGGGTCGAGATCGAGTTCTCCCGACCGGGCAAGCCGACCGACAACGCCTACATCGAGTCGTTCAACGGCCGCCTCCGAGTGGAGTGCCTGAACGCCTCGTGGTTCCTGTCACTGGCCGATGCCCGCGAACGCATCGAGGACTGGAGGTGCCACTACAACGAAGATCGCCCCCATACGGCCCTGGGCGGCTTGACGCCCCGAGCCTTCGCCAACCAAGCTGTCACAGCCCGAGAACCTGCATAGGCCGTGGACCACAAACGGGGTCAACTCCAACATGGCGCAAAGCCATACCTCAGGGAGGACCACTTTTCAGGGGGCAGGCCAACGGAGTTCATCGCCAAAGCCGTTCAGGACTGGATCGCAACGGTCGGATCGACGACCGCCTACATCGAGCCGAGCAGTCCATGGGAGAACGGGTACTACGAGAGCTTCAACGCGAAGCTGCGGGATGGACTCCTCAACGGCGAGATGTTCGACATCCTCAAGGAGGCCAGCGTCGTGATCGAGCAATGGCGGAGGCACTACAACGGCATCCGATTGCACGCGTCGCTCGGCTACCACCCGCCTCCCCCGGAGGTCGTCATTTGGCCAACGGAACCGAGCAGTTCAGGGCCGATCGCTCACCCCGCAATTGTCGCGCCCCGACGATGCACTAACGTCGAGGTTGGGCCACCGAATGAGGGCAGGCCAATGTCGCGACCGCCTCCCGCACAGCCAGCCAAGGACCAGTGGCATTGTAACTTATGTTATTGGCGACTCGAAGTCATGGTCCACGTCGCCCAATAACTGTGATGCATCTTCTAGCACCTCGAATTCTGCAGCATTTATTAACTGACCAAGCTTAGGTTTTAGGCCCCGGAGCTTGGTATGCGATCAGTTTATACGTGTCTCACCCAGGCGCACGATCACGGGCTGATCCTGCTCGCTGCAGGCGTCTGCATCGTTGGCGTCTACAGCTCGTTTTCCGTCGCGACCCATGCGGCGCGTTCCGAAGGGCGCGCGGCTGCGGTTTGGGCGTGCGCTAGCATCATCGCCTCGGGCTGCACCGCCTGGGCCACTCACATGATCGGCCTGCTGGCTTTTCAGCCAGGCATGCCCGCGGCGTTCGATCCCTATCTGACCACCCTGTCGCTGATGGTCGCCATAGCGGGGATCGGGATCAGCGTCGCCCTGGCGATCGGCCAGCGCAGTCGTGCCTATCGCTTCCTGATCGGCATCCTCCTCGGCGCCAGCGTCGCCGCTCTGCACTACCTCGGCGAGGCATCCTACGTCGTCGCCGGCACAGTCGCCTGGGATCCTCACCTATTATCCCTGTCCATCCCCACGAGCCTGCTCGTATTCGGCACCGCCATGGTCGTTACGGGCGAGCGGCGCCGCGACCTCCGACGCGCTGGGGCGCCACTCCTGATCGCTGCCATCGCCATCCTGCATTTCTGCGGGATGGCCGCGATGACGCTCACCTTCGATCCGGCGCGCCTGCTGCCCCCCGAGGCCGTCCCGCCGGAGCTGATGGCGCCCGTGGTGGCGGGCGTATCGCTCGGCTTGCTGGCTCTGGCCTTGGTCGGGCTGCGCCTGACCCTGAATTTCCGCGCCCAGGTTCGGCGAGACCAGGAACGCTTGCGCGAATTGGCCAGCCTCGCGGTCGAGGGGCTAGCGGTCTGTGACGGGATGGTGATCACGACCGCGAACCGCAGCCTCGAGCGTCTTTCGGGCCTGGGCGCAGGCGCGCTGAACGGCCGCCACCTGTCCGAGCTGTTCCCCGGGCTCGACGTCACCACGATGCCTGAGCGCGAGGAGCGGGAGGCGGAGCTGATCGGCGCCGACGGGCAGCGCGTCCCGGTGCGCGTCCTGCGCAGCGACGTCCGACTGGGCGGCAAGCCGCAGACCGTGCTGGCCGTCCGCGACCAGCGGGAGCGCCTGCAAACCGAGTCCCGGATGCGCCTGCTGGCCTTTTCTGATGCGCTGACCAATCTGCCCAACCGGACCCGTTTCCACGAATTGGTCGCGCAGCACGCGGCGTCGTACCATGAGCACGGGCGTGCTTTCGCGATCCTCATGCTCGACCTCGACCGGTTCAAGTTGGTCAACGACACGCTCGGTCACGGCCTTGGCGATACGCTCCTGCGAAAGACCGCCGAGCGCCTGAAATCAGCGCTCGGCGCGCATGACATCGTCGCACGCCTTGGCGGCGATGAGTTCGCGGTCCTTCAGGTCGACGTTGCGGGCTCCGAGGCCACGCACGCGCTGGCGACTCGCATCATCGATCTGATGGGCCGGCCGTTCCTGATCGACGGCATGCTCGTCAACGTCGGCGCATCGGTGGGCGCTGCGCTCGCCCCGATGGATGGCATCGATCCCGATCAGCTTCTGCGCAATGCCGACCTCGCGCTCTACAAGGCCAAGGCGGACGGCAAGGGTACGTTCCGGAGGTTCGAGCCCGCACTGGACGCGCGAATGCAGGCCCGCCGCGGGTTGGAGGCCGATCTGCGGCGCGCCATCGCCGTTCAGGAGTTCGAGCTGTACTACCAACCGCTCGTCGACGCGCGCACCGGCCGTATCAACGCCGCCGAGGCGCTGGTGCGCTGGCATCATCCGGATCGTGGCTTGGTCTCGCCGGCCGACTTTATCCCGCTGGCCGAGGAAACCGGTCTGATCGGACCGTTGGGGCAATGGGTGCTGCGCACCGCCTGTGCCCAGGCGGCGCGTTGGCCGACGCATATCCGCGTGGCCGTGAACCTCTCGCCGGCCCAGTTCCGGGACGTGCGGCTCGCCGACACCGTGAAGGCTGCGCTTTCAGCCGGAGGCCTGAGCGCCGACCGGCTGGAACTCGAGATCACCGAGGGCGTGCTGCTGTCGGACGAGGAACGCACGCTCGCCACGCTGACCCGGTTGCGGGCAGCCGGCGTGAGCATCTCGATGGACGATTTCGGGACAGGCTATTCCTCGCTCAGCTATCTCCGCCGCTTCCCGTTCGACAAGATCAAGGTCGACCAGTCGTTCGTGCGCCAGCTCCCGTCCGATCCGGAGAGCGCCGCAATCGTGCGGGCGATCATCACCATGGGGACGTGCCTTGGGATGAGCATCACGGTGGAGGGGGTCGAAACGGCAGAGCAGTTCGCCTTCACGACCGCGGAAGGCTGCGATCAGGTGCAGGGCTACCACGTCAGCCGCCCGCTGCCGCTCGGCGAGTTCCTGTCGTTCGTTGATGCGCGCGAGGCTGCATGACACCGCCCGACGATACCGACCTGTTCCGCTTGGTCTATCGGAGCCGCAGTACGATCGCCGGGGACGCCGAGGCGGTGCAGCAAACCATCGACGCGGCGGTCGCCACCTCGCAGCGCCGCAACGTCCAGGCCGGCGTCACGGGTACGCTGATGTTCACCGGGCTGTTCTTCGTACAGGCCCTGGAGGGGTCGCCTGCGGCTGTGGAGGCGATCTTCGATCGGATCTGCTGCGACCTGCGCCATACCAGTCTCAAGGTCATCGAGTGCGGTCCGGTGCTGGAGCCGGGCTTTGGCAACGGTGCGATGACCTACCTCGTGCCGGACGCTGTCGCCGGGGCGCTGCTCGACCGTATGGGGGTTGAGGTCGAGCTCGCTGATGCCGCAGCAGCCGCGATGAGGCTTATGGCTGCCCTGGTTCGAACTGGACCTCGCGCCATCGAGCCGGTTCAGAACGTCGTAGCTGAATAAGTCCGAGCGCTCGTTCTGCGTTCGCCATGCCGGACTCCCGCAGACCCGCACCGTCTGTTCCGACCCAGTGCCAGCCCAGCTCACAGTGCGCTAACCGGATCCCGGCACCCTACACGGGCGCCGGTGCGATAGACGACCTCCCCCGCCAGCCCGTGATCGGATCGGGCCGCGCGTCCAGCAGGCTGACAGCGCTCCCCACGCCATCGACCTCCACCTCGGATGTCAGCCGATCGATCGCCGGCGTGAGGCTCGATGTCGTCAGACCCGGATCTCTTCAGCATGCAGGCCACCAGCCCGCAGGTGATCGGGGATGTCGGCGTGATCGTAGTATCCGGCCTCGTGGGCCATGGCGTCCAACGCGGCGATCGGGTCGGCGGCCGAGCCGGTCCAGAGGATCGTGCCGGTCGCGCCCTGACGGATCTGAAACACCTTCATCACCACACCTCCCACGCATGTCGAGCGGTCAAGCGTAGCGGCGTCTTCGACGTTCCTGGCCTACCTCAATCGGTCAGCGTTCCGGATGGGCAGCCCTTGCTCGCTTCCGGGCTATCTGAGCGTCCACCAGCGGCCGGCGCCCACCCGCACCAAGACCATCGGCGCGGCCCCAATCGCGGACGTGTTGGTCGCGTTATGCGGAACCGGAACTCGTCGGAGTCGAATCAGGGCCATGGGATCTTCCATCGGGTCCTGGTCGAGGCTTCACCGGCCGCAAACCCATGCTTGTAGCCGACCTTGTAGATGCCAGACAGGATCGCGGCGATGCAGGTCCCGATCACGATCTGGTCGAACAGCGACAGGGAGTCGAACCAGGCCCAAAACAGCATGCCGCTATACCTCGAACCCTGTATCGACGCGACGCATGAACCAGAGCGTCATCCGGTGACAGTCCCTGGCCCATTCCATTGCATGAGTACGACGCCAGAAGGTGATGATCTCGTGAACCGGCAACGAGCAGGGCTCCCGGTAGCGGAAGCGGTATCCGGCTCTCGACGCCTCGACCATGCCGCGGTCAGCCGGAGCCATCAGGTTGCATCCTCGCAAGCCGAGGCCGTGCTTGTGTCTTGGAGATAGCTCGGCAGGAGGCCAGGCGGGGCGGCTACAAAGGGGGCGCCTGACCGCGGCAACCCCTTGCTGGGCAACCCCGCTTCTGGTCGCATGGCTCAGTGGCTGCCTCGGCGTAGCTCGACCGGATGTCATCCGGTCTCGCCTCCACGTTGATCCCGAACCCCGCCGCGATGTGGCACGGGGCCAGCGAGAACATCTCCGAACGTGCCTCGCCGTGCCGCCACCGGACCCCGGCGCGATGGGCGACGGTGCGCGAATCGGCGCTCGACTTTTGCTTCGGCGCCGACGCCCACGGCGATCCGAGCCGCTGATGGCAGCCATGGACGCCTGCAATGCACGCTGGGGGCGTGGCTCAATGGTGCCGGCCCGTGCGGGACTGGTGGCCAAGCGGGAAGGGAACGCGACGTTCGAGATGCGCACCCAGCGCTACACCACCCAGGTGGGCGACCTGCCGATAGCCCACACCTGACTATGGCCCGAAGCGATGGTGTGAATGCAGCCTGGGAAGGACGTCAGCTTCACGGCTGCGTAAAACGGAGCCTGCCGGCGATTGTTTGCTGAGGTCGGTCGGCATACGTCGATCACGTCGGATCGCGATGGCGTCGCTGTCCTGCAGCCCTCCCAAGGGCGTTTCCTCCCAAGGGCGTTTCCTCCCAAGGGCGTTTCCTCTCAAGTCTTCGGGCCGCCCCTTCGGGCGTGGCCTTTTCGTATCTAAGCGTGGTCGAGGCGGTCGCCGGGATTTAGAGCGTCGTCGTCACCCGGCCTCGGCCAATTCATCGACACTGGAGGCGACGGTGAAGCCTTCACGATCGAATACAGTGTAGATCACCACCGCCGGCGCGACGTCGAGGCTGGCGATATGTGCGACAGCGGCCTCTCTAGCGCTCGCTACCGTCTCGTAGGGATCCGGCAGTTGATACATGCGCGTCTCTACCTCCTCATCGGATGAGGCAGGCTCGGCAATCGTGACTTCGATCGTGTAAGACATGCCCGTACGCCCCCTGGTTCAGTGAAAAACACCAAAAAACCATAGCAATAAAATGATCGGCAACGGTATTCCGATCAGCCATAGCAACCCACCGCGTAGCATGTCCGCCTCCGCTCGTTCGTCCAACTCGCTCGGTTCTCAGCGATTGCCAATCAGAAACGCACGAGAACCAGAAAGCGATGCGTGCCCTCAGAACGAAAGCTGGGGAGATTGCCGAATGCTGACCGAATAACCCGCAGACACCTCTTCCTGCCTGCACGCCCAAGCACGCCGGCGCGAGCAAGGGCCAGGCTGGCCTCGCATCCCCGTTCCCGGCCGGCATGCCGGCGCGCTCGCGATCTGGGCGGCAATCGGAGGCTCGCACGTCAGCAACACCAGGATCCTGGCGCGTGTGTTCTTGCGCAGCCGCGTGCCGGTGCGTTCCACGCACGCCGCTACTGCAACCTCCCGGTCCCGGCGTTCAGGCCCAGGCAGATGGCCAGCGCGAGCAGATCGCCGGCGGTGAGCCACACACCGCCATCCACGCGCCAATGTTCGAAATCGTCATCGGCCTCGACGGTGTGGCCGCGGGACGTGATGACGGCCACGGCCTCGGCGATCGGGTCCGAATCCTCGAGCATGCGCTATGCCGACGCCACGGTCATCCGGCGGCGCGCTTCAGCAAGGCGCTCGTCGTCCGCTACATCGGGCATGTCGGCCGCGACCTTCTCGACGATCTCGCGCGTCATCGCCTCGTCCAACCCAAGGCCGCGGGCGAACCCATCGAGGCGGCGCATCATATGCTGCGTTGCAGTCCGATCGGGCGGGGACGGCTCATCGCTCATCCCTGGACCGGAAAGCCCATGAGGACAGCGGTCATCACCATCGTGCGCCTCAGCCCCGGGGTGGTGGCCTCTTCCGCCAGCAGTTTCTTGGCCTGGGGGTGCATCTCGATCGCCTTGGCTACGTCGACCCGGTGACCGGACTTGAAGACGAACGGCTCGGCGTTGGCATCCGTCAGGTAGGCGGTCGTAGCCGCTGCGATCTCGTCGTCCGTCACCTCGGACTTGCGGCGCAGGTCGCCGACGCTGGGGATTTCTTTGGCCATGCGGTAGAGCTACAGCGCCCTGCCCGGGGCGTCCATCAGGCCGCCACTCGACGCCAGCTTGGCCGTATTAGGTTTCAGCCCCGATAGGGCGCATAGGGTCTCATCCCTCAGCGCAATCCCGTGCCCTGGGCCACGACACGGAGGCCGAGATGGCGCTCGAACTCAAGACCGGCAAAGCGCAGAGCGTCACGGCAGAGGACTTCAACGAGCGGGTGAAGCGCCTGCTCGCAAACAAGCCCGACCCGCAGAAGGCTGAGCCAAGGGGTAGAAGCTTCAAACCCAGCAAGCCCCCGACGAACACCTGAACAGCGACTACGTCGGCCGGGCGGCCATAACATCACGGCTCGCCCGGCCCGCGCGCACGCTCCCAGCGCGTCCGCGGCTGGTGCGCGCCACATGATATCGTCGAGATCCCGTCGCCACGTGACCACGTTACAACGTGGCAGCGCGATAACGTTGTCACCTCCTGCGCGACGGTCTACTTTCCGATAAAAATCCATTTTAGGACCTCAGAAGACTACATGCCATCAACGCCTCCTCGCCTCTCATTCTCACACGCCGGGCAGGACTTCATCGTCAAGGCGCGGCCGGTCGCGGACGGCATCGAGGTTCGCGGCTTCTGGCATGCCCGTTCACGGGGTCGGACGCGGTTCTTCGTCGTCGTGCCGTCTGAGGCCATCCAGAAGGCCCAACGGCCTGACTGGGCCGATCCGGTACAAGCCGCATTGAAGCTCGTGCGGACCCGGATCGTCACGGCGCTCGACGAAGGCGAGCCGCTCGTCGAGGAAACCCAGCCGTGAGAACCGACATCGCCCTCCCGTCACCGATTGGCCTGCAAGCCTTCGCCGACAGGGCCAGAGGGTATGCCGGTCGGCGGACGATCCGAATTCGCCACTGCACATCCTGGAGCACGCGGTCCATCCCGGGTCAGCTGACCTGATCCTGCCGGCCTTCGGCTGCGCCGACGCGGGCGTATCGCTGGCGGGAAACACGCCGCGGGTGCTCCTCGACCCGGCGACCGGAGTTGAAGACGAACGGCTCGGCGTTGCGCTCGGCCTGTTTGTGGGCAAGCAGGCCGGGGGGCGGGCTCGCCCCCGCTGCCGTGAGGCTCGGGCTGGCGCAGCGCCCCGCCCATACCGGATGGTGGGGGGTCTACGGCGTTACGCTCCTCTGCGGCGTCGGCTTCACCGTGAGCCTGTTCATCGGTCTGCGCGCCTGCGCAAAGGCGCCCGGGCTTGAGGCCGAGACCCAGGTCGGCGTGCTGATCGGCTTGCTGGCCTGCATGGCCCCCGGGGCGCTGGTGCTGCGGTTCGCCCCGGCCGGCCCGGCCCGGACCTCAGCCAGCGCCCAGCCGCTGCACCCGGCCGCATCAGCCTTCCTCGACCTCCCAGAACTGCATGAAGCATCGTGCCGCCTCAGTTCCCAGGGCGCCGTCCCGGCGCCATCGACGGCCGTCTGTCCGATATCATCCTCGCCCCAACGGGGGTTCTACTCCTCGGGATGGGTGCCGTGATGGTGCTGTCGTGGCTTTTGGGGGATGAAGCGGGCGCCGTGGCCGGGTACGGCATCACGCGGGATTTCTGAGATCCACCCCTTACGGCCCTTCAACCAATGACGACGTTCACCGCGACGCTGCGCGAGCTCTACGAGGAGGACACCGGACGCGCACATCGCTTCCGCTACGGCCTGCTCGTCTTCGACGTCGCGACCATCGTCTTCGTGGTCGTCACCTCGTTCCTGCCGCTAAGCCCCTGGATCGTTGCCAGCGACGTGGCGCTTGGCCTGTGCGTACTGCTGGACTTCGCGGCCCGTCTGTTCATCAGCCCAGCGCCGCTGCGCGAGTTCCGGCACCTCAGCACCTGGACGGACGTGGTGGCGGTGGCCTCGTTCCTCGCCCCCGTGCTGGTCGAGGGCGTCGGCTTCCTGCGCATCCTGCGGACCTTGCGCCTGCTGCGGACCTACCACCTCTTGGAGCGGCTGCGGCAGGACAGCGACCTGTTCCGCCGCAACGAGGACGCGATCCTGGCCGCGACCAACCTGGTGGTCTTCGTGTTCACGATGACCGGCATCGTCTACGCCACGCAGCACGGCTCCAACCCGGCCATCCAGACGCCGGTCGACGCGCTGTACTTCACGGTGACCTCGCTGACGACGACGGGCTACGGCGACATTACCCTGCCGGGGCCGACCGGCCGGCTGTTGTCGGTCTTCGTGATGATCTGCGGCGTGACGCTGTTCTTCCGCCTCGCGCAGGTGGTGTTCCGCCCCTACAAGGTTCGCTTCCCCTGCAACGCATGCGGGCTGCAGCGCCATGAGCCGGACGCCGTGCACTGCAAGGCCTGCGGCACCCTCCTCAACATCCCCGACGAGGGTGCCTACTAGGGGCGAGATCTGACGCTCGGCACCTGTAGGAAGGGTCTGCTACCGGACCCAACCCAGCCGTCGGGAGCTCTGCGGCCGCTCCCCCCAAAGCGGTCGTTCGTCAAACGGCCGGCGACTTCGGCTCGGGGTGAGATGCGGATATTGACCGACCGCCCGCAAGCGCACGTTAGGCGATAGAGGCAGGGCGCCACGAGCCGACAGGCCAATCGCTCAGCGTCGCGTCTCGCAAGCGGACCGGGAGAGGGACGGAGAATAGGAAGCGGTCTCGCAAAGCCAAAATCGGTGCGAAAGAAGGCCGGGACGCGCATCTGAAAGCACCAACCTGAACCAGATGCCGTTAGGTATCGAAGCGACCTGGGACACCGCGAACCGGCTGGTACATTTGTTGATACACGCACGAAAATGACGCCTCTATTGGGCGTCGGCTCAGCGCGGTCTCCCTCTGTCAGAGGGTCTAGTTGATCAAGTCAGAAGAGCTTTAAGTGGTGGAGAGGGGGGGACTCTAAGCCCTGCTCCGTAAAAGCATTAATCCATAGATGCTTACGGCGCGCGATCGCCGTTTCTGTGTACCACTCTAGCGGACCAGTCGCAAAGGCTAAATTCCGATCGCGCGGATCAACGATGGCTCAAGGAGCGGTGGGATAGAAGACCGGTTCCTTCCGCCGGACGCTCCCGTGTCGAAGCCGACGAAACATCCGAAGACCGGGATCTACCAATTCCGCATGCGCGTGCCCGAGCGACTGCGTGCGATCGTCGGCAAGCTGGAGGAGAAGCAAAGCCTCGGCACCCGGGATCGGAAGGAAGCCGAAATCCGATATGCCATCGCCAAACAGAAATGCCTCGCGCGCTGGCGGAGCCTCGAAGCGGGCGTCGTAGATCTGACGGTCAAGCAATGCCGGGCGATCGCTGGCGAACTCTGCCGCGAGCGCATCGGGCGGTTCGAGGACCACGTCGACGATCCGGCCCCTTGGCGGCAGGAGCTTCTCAGGCTCGACGGCGAAAGGCTCCTGCTGACGGCGGCTCCCCTGCCCTCTCGGGAAGTCCTGGATCGGTTGCTCTGCGCATCGGCGATCGATGCGTTCCTGGCGACCAATGGCATCGCCGAGAGTCCCAGAACGCGTCTGATACTTCTCAATGTGACAACCGAGGCGTTCGCACAGGCGGCCGCATATCTCGAAAAGGCGGCCAGAGGCATCTATGGCAATTCCGATGAACTACAGTTTCCATCCCTCTCGATCCTAGGAGCGACGCAAACCGGCGCTCCGCTATTGAAAGTGTGGCGCGAATACGTGAACGAACGGGGGATCGGAGCTTCGACGCAGAAGCGCTGGCTCCCGATCCTCACAAAGTTCGCCGCTTTCGCAGGTTCCGACGACCTCGCGCGTATCTCCCGTCGGAACATCCTCGCCTGGAAGGCGCATCTCCTCGAAACGGATCTCGATCCGAGAACGGTCGCGGACGTACACCTCGCCGCCGTAAAGGCGATATTCGGCCATGCACACCGAAATGGCCTGATCGATTCCAATCCCGCCGAGCGGATCGGCGTCTCGTATCGGAAAAAGCCGCGCACCCGGGAACAAGGATACGATCGCGACGAGGCGTTCTTCTTACTGGACAGTTGTTGGCATCCCAAGACGCCCGTCGCGAGCAGGGATCGTGCGGCGACGCTACGCTGGGTACCCTGGATTTGCGCCTACACAGGTGCTCGAATCGGAGAAATCGCTCAGATGCGTCCCGGCGACATATACCGCTCGGGACGAGACGCGGCGATGATGCGGATCACACCGGAAGCGGGGCGGCAGAAGACTGGCAGCTACCGAGACGTCGCCATCCATCCCCACCTGCTGGCTCAAGGCTTTTTGGACTATGTGCTGGCATGCGGCGACCGACCGCTCTTCTACGACCCAGCCCGAGCACGAGGCGAACCGGATGCAGTCAAACTTGCCACCAAAGCTGGCGAATGGCTCGCTGCCTGGGTTCGGGAAAACTGCATTCAGGACCGGCGGATCGCGCCCAACCACGCATGGCGGCACCGCTTCGCAAGTCAAGGTCGCGTGATCGGGATGCGCGAGGATTTCGCTGAGCTGGCCATGGGCCACGCGCCGAACGGCGCGTCACGCTCGTATGGAAACTACTGGCCGCGATTCGCCCTGTGGCAGATCGGGCTACTGCCCACTTACGAGATCCCCAAACTTCCGCTGCTGGGCGCGGCCGAAGTGATAGCGCAACTCGGCAGGCTTCCGCGCCGACCAACAAGCACGAGTGCGCCGGCAGCCGATCGGGAGGCGATCGCGAATTGGCGGCGCACCTTCCATGTACCGGAACCGACGCTACCCCGAGGATCGATCAACCGGGGCACTTGGCCCGATAGCGATCTCACGGATTATAGATCCTGGTGCGAACGCGAGGCGTCACATTTTCAGGTGAGTTCCCTGACCAGATGAGCTGTATGTCGCCTGATCGCAACAGCTTAGCATGCCGATCGTCAAAGCCATACGGCCTCCATGCCGAAGGTATGTATGGCCTCGCCGAAGTGAAGCGGCTACGGGGTCTGCAGAGTGCCCAAGCCGCCGCCCGGCTGTTCAAGCCTTTGTCTGTGCAATGCTCGCCGCAAGGCGGCTGGGGCACGGCCCAACGCGGAGTCGCATAAGTTGCGGAAGTGCTGCCAGCCCATTGGGTCGGTGGCGTAAGGTAGCCCCCGCATCTTGGTCGTCGCGCCGCGCGAGCGCATCCGCGGCTTGCAAGCCAGCCATCCCCGCCACGTGACACTACCGCCAGGGCGGCGCTCGCCTGCTGCGGCCGGAGGTGGCGCGACGGGCGCGCATCCCCTCGTGGCTCCCTTGGAACGGCCGTTGCAGAGGTCTGGCGCCGACAGGCGACCCCGCATGACGAAGCGGCGGCCCAGCGGCATGCCGCGGACGGCTCCGAGTTCATCGTTTCATGAAATCCACGTTGCTGATCCTGGAAGAAGCGTATCCGCGAACGGGTCACCGGCCAATATTCGGCATGACGATGCGCAGGCGCCCGATGCCGGCTCCTCGCGGCCCCCGTGGGTAGCTTGCCGGCTACGCGCGTGAGGCGAGCGAACGCGTTCCGATCTAGCGCCCGACTTCGACAGGCCGTCGCGAATGACCCCGTGATGGAATGCGCTCACCTTCAACGATCGACTGCGCGCGGGCTCCCCGGACGATGCGATCGCATGATGCGCGGTGAACGATAAGGCATGAAACCTACAAGACGAGCGCCATCGTCTTTCTACAACTCTCATCCGCTTAGCTTGAGCACCCTTGCCTGACATCGCCCTTTGTCGCGGCGGCCACCCGGCGCCAACCGCGAATTCACGCCGGAGATAGATCGACCATGCCTAAGTCGCTGGGTCTCAACCGCACGCTGGGTGGCGCGATAGGCGTCATCGCCTTGGTCTCGATTTTGAGCAGCGGGGCGGTCCTGATCACGCGCGACCAGCTTCGGGATGCGACCGACGCCCGGAGCCGGTCGAGCCAGGTGATCCGCAATCTGGAGGGTTTTCGCGCGGCCATGCTCAACCAAGAGACCGGGCTGCGGGGATACCTGCTTACCGGGCAAGAGGGTAGCCTGGAGCCGTATCGCGCCGGACGCTCGGTTCTGGACGAGGTCATCAGCCGCCTCAAAGCCATGGTCGGCAACGATGCGGAGCGCACGCGTCTCCTGGCCGACGCCGTGACGGCCGCGCGGGGTTGGCAGTCCGATATCGGCGAAGCCGCCATCCGAAGCGCGACCGATCCGGTGACGCGGTCGGACGCGGTCCGCATTGAGGCTGACGGCAAAGGCAAGCAGTTCTTCGACACCTTGCGCGAGAAGCTCGCCGCGATCGAGACCCTTGAGGAAGCGACCCGCGCGGCACTGATCGGACATGTTGCGCAGGCACAACGGGATGAGGGCGTGGCCCTATGGGGCGGGACCCTGCTCACGCTCCTGATGTGCGCGGGCATATGGATCGCCGTCAACCGTCTGGTCGTCCGCCCTCTCGTACGCGTTATGGCCTTCGTGCAGCGGATCGGCGCCGGAAACCTGTCGGGCAGGCTTGAGGCGGGCGTGGGCGGAGAGGTCGGCCGTCTCGGCACGACCCTGAACGCGATGGTGGACGGATTGTCGGATCTGGCCCGGACCAACCGCGCCGCCACCGCCGACCTCAACGCCGCGGCGGCCGAGATCCGCGCCTCGGCGCAGCAGCAGGCGGCGTCGGTCGAGGAGCAGTTCGCCGCCGTGCAGGAGACTGCGGCCACGGTGGACGAGATCACCCATTCCGGCGCCCAGATCGGCAAGCGCGCCACCGAGGTGATCGCCACCGCCCAGGCCACGGCCCAGACCTCCCGGCAGGGCCTGCGCGCGGTCTCCGACACCGCCAAGGCGATGGACGCGATCCGCGAGCAGGCCGAGGCGGTGGCCGGCAACATCGTCAGCCTGTCGGAGAAGACCCAGACGATCGGCGACATCATCGAGACGGTCAACGACATCTCGGAGCGCACGCACCTGCTGGCGCTGAACGCCGCGATCGAGGCGGCGGCGGCCGGCGAGAGCGGGCGCAGCTTCGCCGTGGTGGCCTCCGAGATGAAGCTGCTGGCCGACCAGGCCAAGGCGGCCACCGGTCAGGTCCGGGGGATCCTGGGCGAGATCCAGCGGGGCATCAACACGTCGGTGATGCTCACCGAGGAGGCGGTCAAGCGCGCGGCGGCCGGCAAGACGCGCTCGGACACGACCCAGCGGACGATCGAGGAGATCACGGCGCGGGTGGAGGAGAACGTGCAGACGTTCCAGCAGATCGTGGCCTCGACCAACCAGCAGCAGCTCGGGATCGAGCAGGTGATGGGCGCGCTGCAGAACATCCGCCAAGCCAGCCAGCAGACGGCGGCCGGCACCCGCGAGGTCGAGGCGGCCTCGGCCAACCTCACCGAACTCGCCCAGGCCCTCATGGCCCTGGCCGAACGCTACAGGCATTGAAGTCGTGCATCGCCGGTCTCGGCACGCCGGACCGGGACGCCATCGCGCGCAGGACAGCTTTGGCAGCAGCTTGGGCGCGTGCCTGCGCAGGTCGTCCCGCCTGGAGTGAAGGGGCGGGCGGACTTGGAGCGGGATCAATCCTCGTCGATGTCCGCCGGCGAGCCGGGCGGAAGGGGTCCGCCGTCGACGACGCCGGGATCGCCGTAATCGAAGGGCGGCCCATCCCAACCGACGACGCCATCCGGGTTGTCGGGCGTCACGTTCGGATTGATCCTCGGCGGCCCGTCCCGGTCGAGACGCCGTTCAAGGCGTTCCACACGCTTAAGGTCGCGCCGGATCGGAACGTCCCCCGGCTCCTGGGCCAGCGCCCCGGAAGCGATGGAGATGGCAACGGACGTGCCGGCAACCAGAAGCCTCATCACGATTGTTCCTTCGCTCTCGATTACTCGGTTCGGAGACAGTCAGCCCCTGCCGGAGGAGGCCGGGCCCGCAGGGTTGCCCACCCAGCGCGATGGAGTGCCGGCAGCCCGGGAACGGAGCGGTGCCATCGCCTCGAACACGCGGTCCCTGCGAACCAGGGCGTGGAAGAGGACAGCCGCGACGTGCGCCAGGATCAGGGTAAAGAACGCGAATGCCAGGTAGGAGTGCGCGTTCCACAGCAGGGTGTGGAGGGCGTCGTTCTGCGGAAGGATACCCGGCAGCCGGATGCCCCCGTAGAGTACGACCGGGTAGGCGCCGGCCGACAGCATCCCCCATCCGAGCAGCGGCAGAGCGAACATCAACGCGTAGAGCCCGTAGTGGGACAGGTGCGCGGCGAGCTTGATCGGCTCCGGCAGGTCGGCAGGAAGCGCCGGCGCCCCGCTCCTCTCGCCCACCGCCAGGCGGACGACGGCGAGGACGAAGGTTGCCATGCCGAGCGTCTTATCGGTCGCGAGCAGCGGCACATATCGAGGCATGATCGTCGAGACTATGCCGACGCCGGTGAAGAACATCGCGGCGATGCAAACCGCTATCGACCAGTGCAGGAGCCGCTGGACGAACGTGAAGTAATTGCCTTGCGTCGTCATCGCCGCGCCTCCGTGGTACGATAGGAGTAATCCTTCACCTCCGCGGTGGGGAGATCGTAGGATCTGGCGTATGCGGCCGACCGCGCGGCCCGGAACGGATCGTCGGGTCGAAGTTGATTTCGTGGCGTGAGCCATCCGCCTCGATGCGCTGGACGATCAAGGCTCCGGCCTCGAAGCTGCGCCGTCCCTCCGGCCAGGCTAGGCTCGAAACCGCGGTCTGGTCGCCGGGATCGGCGAGGGTCAGAACCAGGGTCCAGCGTTGCGGGGCGGCCGCGACCTGCTCCGTGATCCCCTGTTCCAGGTAGTCCTCGCCGCTCTTGCCGAGCTCCTCGGGGATGATCCGCTCGGCCGGTGCCTCCGGACGGAACGACCAGCGCACGGCGTGCCCGGTCCCGGTGCCGATGACGAAAATGAAGGCGTCGAGGCCGTTATAGGGCTCCTGTGCGCACCTATCGGTCCAGTCCGGGCTTTGGGCCCAGGCGCCGAACGCGGCGAAGTCCGGATGCCCGGCGACGAAGGTCGCCATCGCGTTCGGCTCCCTGCTGGCCGGGATCCGCACCAGTTCGTGGAAAGCTTCAGGCGTGGACACGGGAAAGGCGGGGGCGTTGATCATGGCAGCGCGCCACACCTCGCAGCCGCCCGTCGAGATCTGCAGTCCCCTGCCCCTCATGCGGACGCTCACATCCGCCGCGCCCGGCTTCAGCGTGCCGAGGTTGAACCGTCCGAGGACGTCGTGCGGCCCGGGTTCAAAGGTCTGGGCGGGCGAGATCGCGGTGCTGTTCCCGTTCGACTGGAACACGCCCGTGAAGCAGATGCCCTTGGCATGGTTGCGCCAGTGGCCGGTCAGCGGCACGAGGACGTCGACGAGCCTCATCGGCTTGAGGCGATCCGACAGCAGCCGGCCCACGGTGCAGGCGAACGCGACCGCGTCTCCGAAGCAGAGCAAGGGGATGAGGGCGAGCGACCCGGAGGCGGAGTGAACCCCCGTGGACGGGAACGGCATGCAGGAATCTCCCACGACTTCATCGGCCCATCGACCGCCGCCACCCGAGCGGTCATGCCGCGAAGACTGTCAGAAGCCCCAAGGTCGTGAAATCAAACCTTCGTATATTTCGCAGGGATGAGCTTCATCGGTGGTGCATCGGCGATCTCCCCCGGCCAACGCGCGGGAACCGGCGGTCGCCTGGCGAGACACTTCGGCCAATCTCTGGAATCCTGCCGCGATCGGGCAGACGGCATGTCGCTCCTCGGCCCGCTCCTGCCCGCGCGGGATTTCCGTCCGCCGAACCCGGTTAATCAAGCACCGCCGTCACGAAGGCCAGGTCGCGAGCGCCCGAGGCTGGCTGACCGCCGCCGTCGAGCTGTCATCCTGCAGATCGCCGCCGCAGCGGCTAAAAGCCGACGCGGCCATGGCGCGGGCCTTTCAGTTGAGGATCGGCTTGGCAGTTGGGATTGACTAGAGAGGGGCGGCTGGAACGATGGTCGTTCGACCACGGTCCGAGGTGAATCCCTGGGTGCCCGGACGCGCCGGCCGGCATTCAAGCGTCGTGTCACGAAAAATTCCTGGACCCTGCAAAGACATGATCGATTCGTACAAAATTTTTGTCGGGTAGAGTGTTAGCACATCCACCCGCAGGCAATCCGCAAGTCCTGAATCGAAAGTCTTTATGGCGACGGATCAAAGCAATCAAGAAAAATAATTCGTGAGAGGCATGTGTGCAGCATTTAAAGTTCGCACCGCATCCCATTCGGGTGATTGGATAAGGAACGGATCGCTAGACTCCAGCGCTGGATGCCGACTCGCGGCTTATGTTTTTTGAAAGCTTAGGATTGAGGCTAATAGAGCAATGAGCGCCGAAAACCGCTCCCAGCTACAGTCTGCCGATTATTTCAATCAAGCGTTTCTTGAACGGGTTCATGCTACATTACTGGGTCGAGATGGCGATCGCACGAGATACCGCGTGCGCGATCCGGGAAGCAATACGGACTGGCTGATCGAGACCACACGTTGGCAGGCTCCGAGCTTATGCCGCGAGTTCGAAACTCAGCAGCGCCTCTCCTCGCGCCTGGAGCCTTCCTGGAGCGTCGCGCCGTTGGCCCTCATCCCGGCCCAGGAGGGGCCGGTACTCGTGTTCGAGGACACCACTGCCGGGTCATCCCCGCCTGCGGCGGGCAGTGCCATGTCGATCGAACTCTTCCTCGAGATCGCCATCGGCGCGGCCTCCGCCCTCGCGCATGCTCACGAGCGTAGCATCCTCCATCGCGACCTCCGTCCGGCGCACCTGCTCGTCCAGGCCGACGGTGTCGTCCGGCTCGCTGGATTCGGCAGGGGCATCGCGCTCGACGAACCGGGCGACCGTTGGCCCGAGTTGCCGGTCACCGACGACGCACTGCCCTATGCCGCACCCGAGGCGGCACGTCGCGCGGAGCCTTATGCCGACGCTCGGAGCGACCTCTACTCCCTTGGCATCACGTTCTACGAACTGCTGACCGGACGGCTGCCATTCACCGCGCGCACCGTGGCCGAATGGCTCCACGTCCATGTGGCCGTGCAACCTCCTCGCCCGAGCCATTCGCGCGACGTCCCGATCGCCTTGGAAGACATCATCCTGAAGCTCGTTTCCAAGGGGCCGGTCGATCGGTACGAAAGCGTCTCCCTGCTTCTTGCCGATCTCGTGCGGTGCAGGACCGAATGGGCCGAGAGCGGAACGATCAAGCCGTTTCGGCTGGGGCGGGAGACGCGGCCGAAGCTGGCCCTGTCCGAGCGCGTCTTCGGAAGGGATGCCGAGACGAACGCGCTGCTCGCGGCCGTCGAACGCGTGAGGCGGACCGGCCGCTCGGAGTTGATCCTGATTTCCGGCCCCGCAGGCGCCGGCAAGTCGGCGCTGGTTGGCGCGGCGCAGGCGAAGTCCGAATGGGCGGACACGATCTTCGCCTTGGGAAAAAGCGGCCAGCATCAGAGCGACATACCGTACGCCGTCGTCGCGCAAATCGTGCGCTCCCTGGTCGACCGCCTCCTGAGCGCTACCCGGGACGAGCTTCAACGCAGGCGAGACCTTCTCCTGGCCACGCTCGCCGGGCATGGGCAGCTGGTACTTGAACTCGTTCCGGAGTTGGAGCTCGTCCTCGGTCGGCAGCCCCCGATCGCCGATCTTCAAGCAGATCAGGCCCAACGGCGCGTCAACGCCGCCATCCTGAACACGTTGCAGGCATTCGCGCAGAACGACGAGACATTGGTCGTCTTCCTCGACGATCTTCATTGGGCCGATGACTCGACCTGGGCTTTCTTCACGTCCTTGCTCACGGAAAGCGCCAGGAACATCCTGCTGATCGGGTCCTATCGCGACGGCGAGACGGCGCGCAGCGCCGAACTCCATGCACTTTGCTCACACATGTCGGCGAGGTCCGTCCCAATCTCCGAACTCAAGCTGCTTCCCCTGACGATAGGCGACGTCGGAACGCTCATAGCGGTGGCGGCGAAATGCCCTGAGGAACTCGTCGAGCCCCTGGCGCGTGCCGTTCATGAAAAGACGGCCGGCAATCCATTCTTCGTCGGACAGCTTCTCCGGACGTTGGTCGACGAGCACGTGTTCCGCTTCGACGAACACGGCGGCGGATGGTCGTGGGACCTGACGGCGATCGCCCGGCACCATCCGACCGATAACGTGGTCGACCTGATGGTCCGACGCCTCGACCGGTTGCCGGTGGAAGGACGCGAGATCCTCCGCTGCCTAGCATGCGTCGGATCAAGTTGCGACGAGGTGCTTCTAGCGCGCGTCCTGGGAGCTACGCCGGCGCGGATCCGGCGGCATGCGGAGGGCCTGATTGCTGCGGGCCTGCTCACCCGTGAGGCCACCACCTACGGGTTTTCACACGATCGCGTGTTGGAGGCCGCGTACGCAACATCCGCACCGGCCGAGCGAACCGCTGCCCATGCCCGCATCGCGGTCACGATGATCGAGATGTGGCAGGCCGCGCCAGACGACTCGCCGTTCGCAATCGCGAATCAGATCGAGCGGGCCAGGATCGACGGCCTGCCGATCGGTATCAAGACCTCATTCGCCCACTTGCTGCTCGTTGCGGCCCGCCGCGCCAAGAGCACGGCGGCCCTCGATCAGGCGTTGGGCTACCTGGAGACCACGAAACGGCTTCTGGCGGAGATGAGCTGGACCGACCAATACTCGCTCACGTACCAAGCGACCGCCCTGCGATGCGAGTGCCTGATCATTAAGGCCGAGCTGGCTTTGGCCGCGAAGGAAATCGATCACCTCCTTGAGAACTCAAGCTCCGCCATCGACCGCGCCGGCGCCTTCCGGTTGAAGGCGGCGTTGCAGACGCTGGGGTCGGACTACGAATCGGCGATCACGTCGGTCCTGACCGGGCTGGACGCCCTCGGGATCAACCTGAAGCGCTACCCGTCCCCGGAAGACCTGTCCCACACATACCAAGCCATCCGGAGCAAGTTACACGGTCGGGAGATCGCTGGCTTAGCGGTGCTGCAGGTCGCTACGGATCCGAAGCTGGAGGCCGCGATGGGGCTTCTGGTCACATGTCAGGCATCGTTCTTCGTCGACGATGGCATCAGCTTCCTTCACCTGGCAAAGATCGTCGAGCTGACGCTCGAGAATGGCCCGACGGCGGCCTCTCCGTACGGCCTGTCCTGGTTCGGGGTCTACATCGCGCATCATTACGATGCTTACGTTGACGGTCTGGCATTCGCGAATGTCGCCGTTGAACTCATCGATCGCCACGGCTGGGAGTACGGCCGCGCGGCGACCCTGGTGGCGATGGACCAAGTCAGTGTCTGGACGCAACCACTCCCGTTCGCCCTCGCCAACGCCCGTGCAGCCGCATCCGCCGGCGTGATGAGCGGTGACCTCGGCATGGCTTGCTATGCCGGCAACCACATCGTCTCGAACCTCATCTTCATGGGTGAACATCTGGCGCGCGTCATCGACGAGGCCGATGGCCGCCTCAACCTGACGCGCCAGATCGGCTTCAGGGACATCGAGCGCCTGCTGAGTTCGCAGATTCGCTTCGCCGAGCGTCTCTGGCGCGGCGAGGGCTCCCCGCAGCCCGCCCTGGCGGATCCCGGACAGGCTGGTTTCGAGGAGATCGGCGCGACGCCAGTCTCTCAGCCTACTCTCTTCTGGGAATGGCTGTACGCCGGCATGTCGGCGGTCTACCTCAAAGACTACCGCGAGGCGGCACTGAATTTCGCGCGCCTGAAGCAACTCGAATGGGCGATTCCCGCCCACATCAACCTTGCTGATTATCATTTCTTCTCGGCCCTGGCCGCCGCGCACAACGAGGATTCGCCCATAGGGATCTCCGAACGGATCGAGAAATTGGGTCCGCACCGGGAGCGGCTGGCTTTCTGGGCCGCACTCAACCCCGCATCCTTCTCGAACAAGCTGCTGATGATCGACGCCGAGATCGCACGCCTGCGCGGCGTCGACTTGGAGGCCATGCAACTCTACGAGCGTTCGGCCTCTGCGGCGGCGGCCGCGGGCTTCGTCCAGGAGCAGGCCCTCGCCCATGAGTTGGCGGCGGCGCATTGCGAGGCCAACGAGCTACGCACCGCCGCACGCCAGCATTTTCGAGCGGCGCTTGAGTGCTACCGTCGATGGGGGGCGGAGGAGAAGGTCCGCCGCCTCGAGACCGAGCAGCCCTTTCTAGGGGCGGAACGACGCGAGGAGCCGGGCCCATCGCGGAGCGGCCAAGCCTCCCTCGACATCGCGGTCTGGGCGGCGGCGGCGCGCGCCTTCTCTGAGGAGATCGCGCTCGATCAGCTGATCAGGAAGCTGATGGAGAGTATGATTGTCCATGCCGGCGCACGTTACGGCATCTTGCTCCTGATGGAGGAGGATGTGCCCGTGGTCCAGGCAACGGGCCGTGTGATCGATGGCGCGATCGCCGTAGACATATATCAGGCCGAGCCAACCGCCGACGCGATTCCCCTAGCCATCGTCAATACGGTGATCAGGACCAAGAAGACGATCGTCCTTGACGATGCGGATGGCGAGAGCCGTCACGCCGGCGCGCTCGACCTGGGCGGCCGGCAGTTGCGGGCGGTCATGTGCCTGCCGCTTCTCAAACAAGGGCGCCTTATCGGTATACTGTATTTGGAGAACGATCTCGCGACCGGCGTGTTCACACCCGGTCGTACCGCGGCCCTTGAGCTGCTCGCTCCCCAAGCGGCCATCTCCCTTGAGGCCGCGCGGCTCTATGCCGAACTACTGGAGGAGAACTCCCGGCGACGGGAGACGGAGAGGGCCCTGCGCAGCGCGCGCGCGGAGTTGTCGAGGACGGCCCACATGACCGTCCTCGGCGGCCTCGCCGCCTCCATCGCACACGAGATCAACCAGCCCTTGACCGGCGTGGGCTCCAACGCGGCGGCCGGCCTGCGATGGCTGAGGCGCGAAGCTCCCGAGATCGGCGAGGCACTCGCGAACCTCGAAGCGATCCAGGAGAACGCGGTCCACGCGGCCGACATCGTGAGGGCCTTGCGATCCTTGGCCAAACAGGCGCCCCCGAAGCTTGGCAATGTTCGGATCGACGACGTGATCCGGGAGGTGCTGAACCTAACCTCGACTGAACTCGAAGCGATGCAGGTGGCGCTCGACGTTCATCTGGCCGGAGACGATTACCACGTGGTCGGAGACCGCACTCAGCTGCAGCAGGTCGTCTTCAACCTGATTACGAACGCCATCGAGGCCATGGGCTCGATGGCCCCCGCCGGGCGGCGACTTACGGTCAGATCGTCCTGCCGGGACGAGAAGGTCACGGTCCATGTCCATGACACCGGCGATGGGATCGCGCCGGACGTGATCGGCCGGATCTTCGAGCCTCTCTTCACGACGAAGAGCAGCGGCATGGGAATGGGCCTGGCTATCTGCCGCTCGATAATGGAGGCGCATGGCGGAACGCTCGGTGCCCTTCCCTCATCCACCGGCGGCACGACCTTCATCTTTACCCTGCCAGTCGCGGCCGAGATGTGAGGCGGCCCCCTGCCAAGCCATCACGGGTGTACGCTGCCGTGATGGAAAGGCCGAATGGGATGCGAGGACGTCACGGCCTCAGACCCTCTCCAGGCATTCGATGAGGGCATCGCTGTCGACGGGTTTCAGCATGAACTTCCATGCGCCGCTTCCGAGCGCTCGCTCCCGGGTCGCCTCGTCGGACAGGCCGGTCATCAAAACCGTGGGAATACTGAGGTGCCGCAATCGCAGCCATTCCTGAAGCTCGAAGCCGTTTATGCCCCCAGGCATTTGGATGTCGCTGATCAGAATGGTCACGCCCGGCAGATCTGGGTGCGCGAGGAACGCCTCGGCCGAGCTGAAGGTCAACGCGACGAAGCCGATCGACCGGACAAGGCTGGAGAGGGCCGAGAGCACGGCAGCGTCATCATCGACAATTGCTACGATCTTTCGTTGCAACACAAGTCAAGTCCTCACGCAGGGCCGGAGATCTTGACGGCGCTGGAAGCCTCATAAGACCTGGAGCAGAACGCCGAACTTTGAAATCATACCAAGGTTTATGGAGGCACCGCCGGCACGTACCTTGACGCGGCGGGCGGATTCCGACGAACAGCCGAGCCCTCCCCGTCGATGAGCGGGCACTTCGATTACCGCACCGATCGCTGGGCCAACGAGCGATGAGCGGTGAGCGGCCCGCGCGCCCTGACGACCGACCCGCGGGCCACGGCGCTTAAGTCGCGCGGCCGCCCATATCCGTGTTCGCGTGCACCGCGCCGATGGCTACGCCTGGGTGATGATGGGCGCCGTCCTTCCTTCGGGCCGCCAAGCCGCTCCTTTCTTGGCTAGCTCGGCTCATTGACGGGGATCGGCCCGGGCTGCCCCGAGCCCATGGCCGCCCACGGCACGCTCGCTTGCCTCGTCCCGCCACCGACGCATCACGCGACGCCGCCCGGCACGACGCTGGAACGCGTCGCCGACCTTCTGCTGATGGCCCACGACCTTATCGAGGAGGACGGCACGATAAAACTGCTGCCGGTGCTCCGACATGCGGTGATGGCCGCGGGTAGGCTGCTCGCGCGAGATGGCCGTCCCCAGGCCGAGGGATCGATCCCATTGAGACACGCGACGCACGGGAGCGGGACCGCCCACCAAGGCGGATCCCCTCCGACGGATCCAGCGACCCCGACGGGGCCGCTAACGCAAGGGCGGATCGCCGTCCCGCTCGCCGCGATCGGGGTTCGCCTGACAGGTTACGGTGCGTGGAAGGCCCGACCCGGGCGATCAACGCTGCCGCGTCGGCTCGATCCCGAGTTGATGCGTCATCCAGACGAGCTCGGCGAGCGAGCGGGCGCGCATCTTCTCCATGACGCGCCGCTTGTGGACCTTGGCGGTGATCTCCGTGATCCCAAGTTCGGCGGCGATCTGCTTGTTCATCAAGCCGCCGATCGCGCATCGCAACAATGCGAGTTCCCGCGGCGTCAGCGAGGCGAGGCGTTTCGAGAGATCGTCCCGGGCGCGGCCAGCCTCCAACGCGGCCGCATCGATTGAGAGCGCCCGATGGATCGCCTCGAGCACGACCGTGTCGCTGACCGGCTTGGTCAGGAACTCAACGGCTCCCCCACGCATCGCACGCACGGTTATCGGGATCGTACCGTAGCCGGTGAGGAAGATGATCGGCACGGTGCAGCCGGCATCGCGCAGCGCGTCCTGCACCGTCAGGCCGCTCTGTCCGGGCAGACGCAGGTCAAGGAGGATGCATTCGGGCGCCTCGCGCACGCGGGGGACCAAGAGGTGCGCCGGATCGCTGTGGGCGACGGCCGCGAGCCCGGCCGACCTGCAGAGGCGCGACAGCGCCGAGCGGAGAGCTGGATCGTCGTCGACGATGTGGACTGTGGGTTCCGGCATGTCGCTCGCGGCGCTAATCGTCCTCGGAATGGGGCAATCGAACCTGGGGGATACATGATGCAGTGCAATATCGACAGTTGCGGCGAACCTTGCCCGGGCCGACGAGGTCCCGCCGATCTCGCCCCGATCAGGAAGAGGCGGGTCGGATCGTGGCGACGGTGGTGGGCGTTCTCGGTCCACCACTGACGGCACGCCGCGATCGGTTTGTCGTCAGTGGTCGGACAAGGGTAGCGGTGCGTTCGCGCTGTCGAGGAACTCGACGGTCGTGAAGGTGAGTTCGGTCGGACCGATATTCTCGAGATCGTGGATCATGAACGCGCCGGCCGGAAAGGTGTGGTGCTGGGTGTCACCCGGCTCGTAGGCGACTTCGTTGATCCGGCCGTCCGGATAGTGTGAGCGGGCGCGCCCTCCGGTGACGGCAGTCCAGAAGTAGTCGAGCACATGGGTGTGGAAGCCGATCCGCTCGCCCGGCTTCAGGCTGAGCGCCCACACCCGGACGCGGTCCGTCTCCGAGACGAGGCGGCTCCCGACCTGTCCGCGCCCCGAACCGGCGGCGAAATCCGCGCGCAGGTCCTGCGGCCAGTCGCCCGGGGGCGTCGGCCAGTTCCACGTCGTCTGCTGCGTCATGGCCGTTCTCCTTGTCGGTTCAGTGGGCGGCCGGTGGGGCGGCCCGGTCGAAGCCGGTATGGGCCGTCACGTGCTGTGCGGCGTAGGCCGCGCGGACCGATGCGGCGGCCTCGCTCCGGTCCAGCCGCGACACCGCCCAAGAGGTCAGGAAGGCCAGCGGGACCGAGAACAGGGCGGGGTTGTCGTACGGGAACGGGGCGGCGCCGAGCTTCAGCGTCGCGGTCCAGACGCCGGGGCTCAGCGCGACCAGAACGAGAGAGCTGACGAGGCCCGCAAGCGACCCCGTGACCGCCCCGCGGGTGGTCAGGTCCCGCCACGCCACGGAGAGGAGGATCACGGGGAAGTTCGCGCTCGCCGCGATGGCGAATACGAGCCCGACCAGGAAGGCGATGTTCTGATTCTCGAAGAGGATGCCGAGCCCCATCGCGACCAGGCTGATGGCGACCGCGGCGGCCTTCGACACCTGAACCTCCCGTTGCTCGGTGGCGCGGCCCCGGCGCAGGGCGCGGGCGTAGAGATCGTGGCTTGCCGCCGAGGCCCCGGCGATCGTCAGCCCCGAGACCACGGCCAGGATCGTCGCGAAGGCCACCGCCGAGATGAACCCGAGCAGCAGGGAGCCGCCGAGCTTGTCCGCCAGGTGGAGGGCGACCATGTTGGTGCCGCCGATGACGCCGCCGGCCGCGTCCAGGTAAGCCGGATCGCCCCGCACCAGCGCGATGGCGCCGAAGCCGAGGATGAACAGCAGCGTGTAGAAGACCGTGATGAACCCCGTGGCGACGAGGATCGAGAACCGCGCCTGGCGGGCATCGGCCACGGTGAAGAAGCGCATCAGGATATGCGGCAGGCCGGCCGTGCCGAAGATCAGCGCGAGCCCCAGCGACATCGCCGAGACCGGATCCCGGACCAGCCCCCCCGGCGCCATGATGGCCAGCTTCTTCGGATGAAGGGCCACCGCGCGGGCGAACAGCGCCTCCAGGCTGAAACCGAAGCGGGCCAGGATCAGCGTCGACATCAGGACGGATCCCGAAAGCAGCAGGACCGCCTTGATGATCTGGACCCAGGTCGTCGCGCGCATGCCGCCGAACACGACGTAGGCCATCATCAGCACGCCGACGAGCACCACCGCGGCGATGTAGGGCAGCCCGAAGAGCAGCTCGATCAGCTTGCCGGCCCCGACCATCTGGGCGATCAGGTAGAACAGCACGATGACGAGGGTATTCACGCCTGCCACGAGGCGCACCGGAACTTCAGACAGCCTGTAGGCCGCCACGTCGGCGAATGTGAAGCGACCGAGATTGCGCAGCGGCTCGGCGATCAGGAACAGGATCATCGGAAAGCCGACGAGGAAGCCGACCGCGTAGATCATCCCGTCATAGCCCGACGTGTAGATCAGCGCCGTCACACCCAGGAAGGTAGCCGCGGAGGTGTAGTCGCCCGCGATGGCCAACCCGTTCTGGAAACCGCTCAGCCCACCGCCGGCCGCGTAATAGTCGCTCGCCGTCTTGGTCCCGCTGCGCGCAGCCCGGACGGTGATCGCGAGGCTGATCGCGACGAAGGCGAGGAACATCGCGATCGCCATCGAATTCAGCGGCTGGCGTGTCACTGGCCCCGCCAAGGCGTCCGCGTGGGCGACGTCGGCGAGAAGGATCGCCGCCGCGGCGGGCAGGAAGCGCGCGCCGGTCATCGGAGATCCTCCCGCAGGCGCCGGCTGAGGCCGTCGAGGCGCGTGTTGGCCACGAGCACGTAGATGAGCGTGAGCACGAACCCCAGACCGAGGAGCGCCACCCCGACGACAAGCCCCCAGGTCAGGATCGTGCCGTCCTCGTCCCGGATGGGTGTGCCGAGGAGGTCGGGCCGGAAGGCGATCGTGAGGATGTAGGCGAAGTAGGCTGTCGCCATCACCACCGCCAGGGAGATGCCGAGGCAGTTCCGCTCGAAGCACAGCCGACGGAAGGTGGGGTGGCTTGAGATGCGTGCGCTGTTCACTGCGTCCTCCTCTGCGGAAGCCTCGGATCAAGCCGCGATGCCGGTGGCGACGGCGGTCTCGGCCATCACGGCCTCCGGCCGGCGATGGCGCTCGGCCATGGCGCGCTCCTCCGGGGTGAGGATCTGGGCCTGCATGTAGGCGCCGAGTTCCCGGGCCCGGCGGATCACGGCGGCGCCGTAGCGGAGGCGGCTCGCCTCGAAGGCCGCCAGCGCCGCGTCGCGGTCATCCGGATGCGCCGCCAGCGCATCCACAAGGCTCTGCGCATCCGAGGCGGCCTTGGTGACGCCCATGCCCACATGCGGCCGGGCGACGAAGGCGGCATCGCCCAGGATGACGACCCGCCGGCCGAGCCGCATCCGGGGTGTTTCGAGGTCTTGGATCGCCTGGATGAACGGTTGCTCGGCCTTCTCGACGACCTCGGCGAATTGCGGCGCCAGGAGCCGGCGCGCGTCCGAGCGCATCGCCGCGACGATCTCGGGGCGGATCCGGCCCGGCGGTATCGACAGCGGATGGGCGACGCCGTCGCGATCGGTCAGCAGGTCGCGCAAGACGGTGTCCGCCGCGGCCGGGCGATACCAGACGAAGTTGTAGCGGCGGCGGCCGCGCGCCATCGCATTGTCGGCGCCCGCCACCGGATAGCCCAGCATCTGCTCGCCGTCCGGCAACGCGAAGGCGAAGTGGTCGAGGAGCGCCTCACGCGTCTCTGGCGACACCGCGGCCTCATCCACGAGGCCGCGCCAGGCGATGTAGCCGACGTAGCTCGGGACAATCTCCGGTGAGAACTGCGCGCGCACCGCGGAGAAGATCCCGTCCGCTCCGATCAGCAGGTCCCCCGCGACCGAGGAGCCGTCCTCGAAATGGGCCGTGACGGTCCTGACGCCCTCCTCGATCCGCGCGAGGGTGCGGCCGTGATGGTAGCGCTCGGCGGGGAGCGCATCGCGGAGCAGCCCGTAGAGATGCCCCCAGGAGGTCAAGACCTGGGGAAGCGCCAGCGCGCCGACGATCGAGCCGTCCCGCGCCAGCACCCGCCGCCCGACCACCGACACGCCGACTTCGGCGGCCTGCCGATCGATCCCGGCGGCCTGGAGGATGCTGAACAGCTCGGCGTGGGTCACGATGCCGGCGCCGCGCCCAGACAGCTCGCTTCCAGCGCGCTCGAAGACGTCGACCTCCCAGCCGGCCCGCTGCAGGAGCAGGGCTGAGAAGAGACCTGCCATGGATCCGCCGATCACCACGGCGCTCGGTCGTGCGGAGGAGCGACTGTTCCAGGTAGTACCCACCGCGATTCCTCCTCGATGGGGTCATGCGCCCCGCGTCACCCCTGTCGCTTGCGCAACATCGGGCCGCTGCTTATCGATCGATCAACAATGAATGGGTCCCAACGCCTTGTCAACACTGTTTATCATCCGATAAAAAACTCTGCCCCTGCAGCCCAGTCATCAATCTCCGGGCATGCCATGCGGGATACATAGCTGAAAATCATTTATCGCTTGATCACCTCGCTCGCTATGATAACCAAAATTCATGGTACGCTCGCCCAAATCTAGGACCGGCATCGTCGGTCCGCTGACCGCCTCGCGGAGCTCCCACGGAACCGTGACACCCAATCAAACGGGAGGGCGCCGGCGTCTGTCACCCATGGATCGCGAGAAAAGCATCGCCGCAGCGGCCATCACCTTTTTCGCCGAACGCGGATTCGAAGGGCAGACGCGCGAGCTGGCCGCTGTATTGGGCATCACCCAACCGCTGCTCTACCGCTATTTTCCAAGCAAGGAGGCTTTGATCGAACGAGTTTATCAAGATGTATTCGTCGGTCGCTGGGATCCTTTCTGGGAGGACGGCATAAAAGACCGAAGCATTCCGATCGAGATCCGCCTTACGGCATTTTATACAAGTTATGCGGGCGTCATTCTCACACCAGAATGGGTTCGATTATTTATGTTTGCCGGACTTAAAAACCTAGATTTTAATGCGCGCTATCTTAAATTCCTTCGGCATCATGTTTTCGAATGCGTCGTCGAGGAGCTTAGATTCCATTTTCAACGCCCGACAATCAATGAGGTGCCAGCAACTAATCTCGAAATAGAGATGGTATGGTCTATTCATTCTTCGATATTTTATCTTGGCGTACGGCAGTTCATATACCGCCTACCCTTGGAAGGTGACGTGCGTGACATCATACGGGCAAAGATCCAGACGCTTCTAGGCGGCGTGGCCGCGGTGCTTCCGCCCACTGAACAACTGCCTTGACCTGGCTGGCTCGAACATCGTGGCTATAAGGATGATGTCCTTCCGTCTTATGTCGGTCGTCCCATCACGCTCCCTGTTCGGCTTGTGCCGCACGGTTCAAGCGCGCCGTGCCGCGCAATCGTTGCCTTGATGTGCCGGCGCGCCCCGCGTCGCCGCGGCCTGATGCTCGGCTCGCAGACAGCTGGGAACGTGTCGCAGACCACTTGAGCACCAAGTCGAATAACCTCAAGGCTAGTACCCACACGTTTTGCGGACTGCAATAACGGCTTTTGTATTGCAAAAACTAGTCTCTTGCCATACGAATCGGTTTAGGATCGTTTAGAGTCTGTGTTTCAACAACACAGTCGCGACTCTCAAATCGTATATTCGAGTGCGGACGCCAAACGCCAAGTCAACTTAAGCCGGCGCGCGGGCGTCCGCCGTCATTGAGATTGAACCGGTGCTGGCTCGCGGCTTTCGTCGCCGGATCCCCCACCTCGGAGACCGCTAACTATGCTGCTGCTTCGTCGGCCAACCTCCGGGCTCGCAACACTGGCTGCCTCGATCACGATCGTGGCCCCTCTATCGGCTCATGCTCAAGGCGCCGCCGAGATGGCCGCCCGAATGGATGCCATGCAGCGTCAGATGCAGGCTATGCAGCAAGAGTTGGCCGCCTTACGTCGCCAGTCTGGCGCGCAGCGGGCCGCGATCGCCGGCGAGGCTCGCGAGCGCCGCGTCCTGTCGCGGGAGCAGGCCCGCCTCGCCGTCCGGACCGAACATCAGCAGCGCATCGCCCAGGTCGGCGGTCCCGGCGGCGCGCGGCCGGCCGTCAGCGCGCAGACGCCGATCATCCTCGCCAACGACCTCGCCTGCAATGCTGGAAGCTACGCGCTGGGACCGGCGGTTTGCTTCACGCCAGGAGGCTTCGTCGAGCTTGCGGGTATCTTCCGCAATCCCAATGTCGTTTCGGATGTCGGTACGGACTTCAACGGCATCCCGTTCCGCAACGACCCCCGCTCGCGCGAGAACGAGTTCCGCTTCTCCGCCCGGCAGAGTCGCCTGAGCGGGTTGTTCACCGCGAAAGTCGAACCCACGCTCCAGGTCTCGGGCTATTACGAGTTCGACTTCCTCGGTGCTGGTGTCAATTCCAACTCGCGCGAGAGCAACAGCTATACGCCGCGCATCCGGCAGGTTTTCGCCACCGTCGACGCGCTCGATTCCGGATGGCACATTCTGGCGGGTCAGGCCTGGAGCCTGCTCACCACCGACCTGTCCGGGATCACGCCGCTCAAGGAGCAGATCCCACTCACCATCGACGTGCAATACGTGCCGGGCTTCAACTGGACCCGGAACCCTCAGTTGCGCTTGGTCAAGGACATCGCCCCCGGCCTCTGGGTCGGCCTGTCGGCGGAGTCGCCTCAGAGCGTGCTGCCGCCGGGACCTTTTGCGGCTCCGGCCAACATCAATCTCAGCAACGCCGGCGACCCCATCGGGCAGCTCAACAACACTACCACCTACTCGAACAACAGCGTGCCAGACATCATCGGCAAGCTCGCCATCGAGCCGGGTTTCGGCCACTTCGAGCTCAAGGGACTGGTACGCTTCTTCGACGACAGGCTCACTGCCGCCAACCTTACCTCCTCGACGCGCCTTCCAGGCCGCACCGACACGACGCTCGGCTACGGCATCGGCGGCGCCGCGACCTTGCCGGTGATCGACAAGCGCCTGGACCTCCAGGTGAGCGGCCTCGTCGGCCAGGGCATCGGCCGCTACGGCTCGGCGCAGTTGCCGGACTTCGCTCTGAAGACCGACGGCTCGGTCGCTCCGATCCCGGCCTTCCAGTTGCTCGCCGGCGCGGTGGCCCACGTACAGCCTGGCACGGACGTCTTTGTCTATGCCGGATGGGAGCACGCCGCCCGCGCGGGCGCGTTGAACGCCACGGGCTACGGATCGCCGAGCCTGGTGGTGACAGGCTGCAATGTCGAGGGTGCCGCGAGCGGGACTTGCCAGGCGGAGACTCGCGACATCCGCCAGATCACGGGCGGATTCTGGCACGACCTCTACAAGGGCGATTTCGGGCGCCTCGTGGCGGGCGCACAGGTTTCCTATACCGAGCGGGACGCCTTCCGTGGCGCGCAGGGCATCCAGCCCTCGAACCACCTGGTCACTGGGCTGACCTCGCTACGGTACTATCCATTCTGAGCCACCACCGCATCAGGTCGATCGACCCAAGGTGTAAGCATGGACGATCGAGCACTTGTGGTTCAGCGATGCCAGATGGCGAGGAGTTGGAGCGCGGCAGCCAACGCGCCGAGCGCGCGGCCCAAGTCGACCGCGACTGTCAAGCCGCCCGCGCCTCCTTGGGGCGGGCGGCAAACCTGTTTTTAACTGGAACAAAGGTGCCTTCCAGGCTGGCCTGGGTCCGGTCGGTTGCGCCCGCCGCATGCAAGCGCTCCAACAGTACCTGGCGCAGGTGGGCCGACACGCCGCCCGCCCGCCCGGCACGTAGCCGCCGCGAGTAACTCACCCTGCTCCCGCGGCCCATCCCGCTTGGCGGCATCACCCTGTGAAAGTTGGAGCGCAGCAGGAATGGGACGCTGGTCGGCGCAGCTTGGTTTTCGATCGACCGTCTTCCTGCCGTGGGCGGGGTGGCGGGAAAGGCGGCGCAATCTCCATCCAGGGATCATTCTGGAGAAGCGAACGAGCCATCAGGACCATCGCTCGGCCGATCCCTTCCCTGCCCACCCTCTCGGTTGCTCTTAGGGCCGGATTTCAGCGGCAGGATCCGGCTCGATGGACCGGCGCCAACGGCCTGGGCTCATCCGCTCCGCACGAGCAAAGACACGGGTGAAATGACTTTGATCGGCGAAGCCGCAGGCGAACGCGATGTCACCCAACGACAAGTCACGCAATTGCATCAGGTCCTTGGCCCGGGCGACGCGTTGCTGCACGAGCCAGGCATGGGGGGAGACGCCTGTGGAGCAACGGAAGGCGCGGGCGAAGTGGCTGGGCGAGAGGCCGCACGCCGTCGCGACGACGGGTATGCTCAGGGATTGGGTGAGTGAGGCGCGCATTCGCTCCTGGGCGCGCTTGAGTTGCCATGGTGCCAGGCCGCCGCGCGCCGGCTCTACTTCATTCCCAAGGGTTGCATGAGTTCCGAGGAGATGAGCCGCCATGGCGCGGCCAAGCTGATTTCGAAACACCGTCGCCCCTCGATCCGCCCGATCGAGGGTCGCAGCCGCGCGCACCGCCAGTTCGCGGATGGTGTCATCGGTCAGTCGGCTGCCGCACGCCTCGGCCAGCGCATCGAGGGGAGTGGCCGGGCCGGCTCGAAAGCAGGCGGCGACATCCTCGAGCAACGCCCTGTGGAGGGCGATGTGGATTGCTCGGGGCGGCAGCGTGACGGATAGGGCCTTCCGTAGGTCCAGGAGCAGAACGTCGCCCCGCGGAGACCGGTCGGCGTCCAGGGCGGACCCACCGCGTCGCCGCTCCATGGCACAAGCGGTCGGCAACACCTGCACGAGGAGCACCTCGCATTGCGCGTTCGTTAGCGTGACCGCCGATGTCTCGGCTGGGAAGACAAGGATGTCAGTCGCGCAGGACCGCGTCTCTGTCCACTCCTGCAAGCTTTTGCCGGTTGCCCGGGGCGCGCGGCGGGACGGCACGGCTCCACGCGCGCGCGCGCGCGATTCCGCCAGCTGTAGGATAACTCCCCTTGTATCAAGACGTGAGCTAGATACCTCAAGCATCGCGGTCTCTCCTGTCACTACAGGAAAAACATTAATCCCTCACAATGCCGAGATCTTTCTTAGGATTGCTGCAATTTTTGTTGATCTTGCTCTTACCATAAGGCGGCTAACCAAAAAGCTTGCGATACTCGGACGGTGTGCAGCCCTTGGCTCGCTTGAAAGCCGTGCCGAACGCGGCTTGGCTCGAGAAGCCTGACTTCAGGGCGACGTCGAGGACCGAGGTCCTCCGGTCGACCAAAAGCCGGCAGGCGCATTCCAGCCGCTCCGCGCTGACGAAGCCGTGGGGCGTCTGCCCGGTGACGCGCTTGAACATACGGGCGAAGTGGAATGGGCTTAGGCACGCCACTTCGGCGAGTTCGACGATGGATAGGTCGCGGTCGAGGTTGTCGCGGATGAAGCTAATGGCGCGCTGGATGCGGTCCGGGCACGCACCATCCTCCCGCGCTGAATATGCCGTATCCGGTCGGTCATGCCCGTAGGCTTGGGCGATCCGCGCCGTGAGCGTCAGCGCCGCACTCTCCACCATCATACGCCCGGCCGAGGTCTCCTGGACCAGCTCGCCGAGGATCGACAGGCCGATCTGGCGGATCAGCGGGTCCTGGACATCGGCGAGGTAGCGCACTGCGTCGGCCCGGATCCGGGCGTCGCCGTAGAAGTCCGCCAGGGCGTCGAAGCGGTCGGTCGGCAGGTAGATGTGCAGGATTTCGTTGAGGGGCGCGGAGATGTTGATGTCATCCTCGCCCACGCCCGTGGGGCATAGCCAGATCGTCCCCGCCTCCACTGTGGTTTGCTGCCGGACGCCCGCACCCTTGCGGCTCACCCGAGCGCCCGCGCTGCGCCGCGTCGCCAGGGTGACCTCCATCTGCGTCGGCACGATCGCCGGCAGGTCTCCCGCGGGATGGGAGCGGAATTCGGCCGCCACGCCGCGCCAGCCCCGGTCGCGCGAGGAGGCAAGGAGTCCGGCCTTGGGGAACTTGATGATCCCGTGACGGTGCAAATCCATGCTCGCAACATGCAATGCACGGTCTGATTGCGCCATTATACAAGCGTATCGCGGATGGGCAGCACGGGGCGGCGCCCTGACTCGTCGGACCGTTTTGGATCAGTGTAATGCGGCAGGTTTTCTCTCGCTGGCCGGGTTTGGTCCAGACGGTGCCCCCGGACGCCGGGGCGGACGACCTGCCAGCCTGGATGCAGGCCATCCCGCCCCGGGCGTCCGCGATCCCGAACGAGGATTTCGCCCCGGCCGGCCTGTGGGTCGGCGTCCCGTGCGCCACGGCCTTCCTGGCGGGATCGGCGATGGCCTCCGGCGGCGGCGCCATCCCGGCCCTCGGCGTCGGCCTCGCGGCACTCGCGGCGGTCGCGGCCGTCCGCCAACTCGTAGCGCTCCGGCGGGAAAACCGACGGGCGCGGGACAGCTTCGACGCGATCTACGAGCGATCCGGCATCTCGATCTGGCGCGAGGACTGGACGGCCGTGACCGAGGTCATCATCGCCCTGCGGCGGGCCGGCATCGACGACATCGAACGCCACTTCGCCAATTGTCCCGATGAACTCCGTGCACTGCGCGCCAAGGTCCTCATCACGGATGTGAACGCCTTCACCCTCGAGGAGACCGGTGCGCCCGGCAAGGACGCCTATCTCGGCTCCCTTGACCGGCTGCTGCCCGACACCGACCAGACTTTCGTGCAATGGCTCGTCGCGTTCGCGCGGGGGGACCGCTACTTCCGCTCGGAAGCCCACATCATGGGCGCCGATGGGCGTGAACGCGATACGCTGTTCACCGCGACGCTGCCGCAGGATCGCGCGGGCTTCTCCGACGTGATCGTTACCTCCCTCGACGTCACCGCCTTCAAGCGGACCCAGGCCCATCTCGCGGCAGCCGACACGGAACTCGCTCGAACCTCGCGGATCACCACGGTCGGGGCGCTCAGCGCCTCCATCGCTCACGAGGTCAACTCGCCTCTGGCCGCGATACTCGCCAACGCCCAGGCGGCCCTGCGCTGGCTCAGGCGTCCCGAGCCGGACGTGGCCGAGGCCTCGTTAGCGCTCGATGACGTGGTCGCCGAGGCGACCCGTGCCCGCGACGTCGTCGCCCGGACCCGGTCGTACCTCAGCAACGCGCCGCGAACCATCGCCCCGATCGATCTCGTCCAAGCCTCGCGGGACGCCAACATCCTGGTGGAGCGCGAGATCCGCAGCCACGGCGCCACGATCCACCTCGCCGCCGAGGATGGGATACCGCCCGTGCCGGCGGATCTGATCCAGGTGCAGCAGATTTTCGTCAACCTGCTGGTCAATGCGGCCCAGGCCATGGCGGAATCGCGGGGCCCGAAGGACATCACGATCGCGATCCGCCGGGCCACCACGGCCGTCGCGGTCGACGTGGTCGACACGGGCCCGGGGATCGAGCCCGAACGACGCGCGCGCATTTTCGAACCCTTCCACTCGACCAAGGTTGGCGGGATGGGGATGGGACTGGCCATCTGCCGGAACCTGATCGATGCACACGGGGGGGAGATCTGGGTCGACGCCGCTCCCGGCGGTGGCGCGGCCTTCCACTTCACGCTGCCGCTCGCCCATGACTGAACGCGTCACGCGCGGACCCGTCGTCGCCATCGTCGACGACGACCCATCGATCCGCTCCGCCCTCCACCGCCTCACGCGCGCGCTCGGATACGAGGCCATCATGTTCGACGGGGCGGAGCCGCTGCTCGCCGAGCTCGACGAGGTCGAGATCGCGCTCGTCGTGACGGACGTGCAGATGCCGGGCCTGAACGGCCTCGAACTCCTCCGGATCCTGGCCAAGCGGCGGCCGGGCCTACCGGTCATGCTGATGACCGCCTACCCGAACGAGGCGTCGCACCAGCGGGCGCTCGCGCTCGGAGCCCTGGCGTATTGCGCGAAACCGTTCGAGGCGGAGCACTTCGAGCGCACCTTGGCCGCCGTGCTCGGGCCGCCCCCATGTTCGCGTTGAGCCCACGGGCAGCCCACGGGAAGGTGAGCCGAACGGCCCCGGGCCGGCCTCCGGCCCGACCCGCCCCACCCCGCCGGAACGGTGCTCGGCGCGACGGTCCACGCCCTTGACGGCGTTCCGCCACCCTTGGAACGTCCAGAGCAGATCCGCAGGCCGGCCTGAACGCCGCCAAGCCTGGAAACCGCAGGCCTCCTTCGACGGCCGGTGCGTCCGGGACAACCGTGCCAAGCGCCACCGCCCGGCCCCATGCACATGCGTCCCGCAGAACTTTGGGTCCGGCCGCCGAGCGCTCCGGTCCCGATGACCAACCCGCTCGGCGTCACCGCCCCGCGGCGCCGGCCGACCGATGCGATATCCGCAGCAATTGCGAAATCGCGAGGCTTTCGTTCAAGCGAACGGGGCTGGTATGCCGTAACCCCGTGGTCAAACGTCCGGTGAGATGGCGCACGCACGGCCGGATCGCGCATGGAGATCGGCATGGCCACCGTTACGACCAGGGACGGCACGGAAATCTACTACAAGGACTGGGGTTCAAAGGACGCCCGGCCCATCGTGTTCCACCATGGCTGGCCACTCTCGTCGGACGATTGGGATGCGCAAATGCTGTTCTTCATCCAGAACGGCTACCGTGTCGTGGCCCATGATCGTCGCGGTCACGGTCGGTCCGCGCAGGTCTCGGAAGGGCACGACATGGACCACTACGCGGCTGACGCCGCCGCCGTCGTGGAGCATCTCGATCTCAGGGACGCCGTCCATATCGGCCACTCCACGGGCGGCGGCGAGGTCGCCCGCTACGTCGCCAAGTTCGGCCAGCCGCAGGGGCGCGTCGCCCTCGCGGTACTGGTCAGCGCCGTGCCGCCGCTGATGCTCAGGACCGACGCCAACCCAGAAGGCTTGCCGCTCGCGGTCTTCGACGGATTCCGTGACGCGCTCGCCGCCAATCGCGCCCAGTTCTACCTCGATGTAGCGGGCGGCCCGTTCTACGGCTTCAACCGCGACGGCGCTAAAGCCATTCCCGGCGTGATCCAGAATTGGTGGCGACAGGGGATGATGGGCAGCGCCAAAGCGCATTACGAGGGCATCAAGGCCTTCTCGGAGACCGATCAGGCCGAGGACCTCAAGGCGATCACCGTGCCGACGTTAGTGCTGCACGGCGAGGACGATCAAATCGTGCCGATCGCGGACGCGTCGCTGAAGTCGATCAAGCTTTTGAGGAATGGCACCCTAAAGACCTTTCCCGGCTACCCGCACGGCATGCTGACCGTGCATGCCGACGTCCTCAACGCCGCCCTGCTCGATTTCGTGAAGGGCTGATCCGCCCCGAGGCCATCGGTTGCGATTGCTCGAGGACCCGACCGTTGCGCGTTCGCCCCGCAACGGCGACCGCGTACCCGGACGGGGACGGCGGGGCGGATCGCCCCGACCGGATCCCTGCCCCGCAGACGATGACCGATCGCGGCTCGGCCGAAGCGTGAAGCGGCCGAGCCCATTCTCCCGAAGACGTTGTATCATCCCAAGAGGCCGTCCATGAGCATGAAGGTCGCCGATCTGTTCGTCCGGGCCCTGGCGCAGGCCGGCGTGAAGCGCATCTACGGGGTGGTCGGCGACAGCCTAAACGGCCTGACCGAGTCCCTGCGGCAGGACGGCTCGATCGCCTGGATCCACACCCGTCACGAGGAGAGCGCCGCCTTCGCGGCCGGCGCCGAGGCGCACCTAACCGGCGAGCTCGCGGTCTGCGCCGGCTCCTGCGGGCCCGGCAACCTGCACCTCATCAACGGCCTGTTCGACGCGCACCGCTCCCGCGTGCCCGTGCTGGCCATCGCAGCGCAGATCCCGTCGGCCGAGATCGGCCGGGGCTATTTTCAGGAGACCCACCCCCAGAACCTGTTCCAGGAATGCAGCCACTACTGCGAGCTGGTCTCCTCGCCGGCCCAGCTACCAGGCGTGATCGAGACCGCGATCCGCGTCGCCATCGCCGAGCGCGGGGTAGCCGTGGTGGTGATCCCCGGCGATGTCGGGCTCATGGCAATGCCGGGTGGGGCGCCCGCACTTTCCGCCGCCCTGGTGCCGCCACCTGCCGTGGTCCGGCCGCGCGACGCCGACCTCGACGCGCTCGCCGAGATGCTCAATGGAGCCGGGCGCGTGACCCTGTTCTGCGGCCGCGGCTGCGCCGGCGCCCATGCGGAGTTGCTGCAACTCGCCGAGGCGCTGAAGGCCCCGGTGGTCCATGCGCTCGGCGGCAAGGAGCACGTCGAGTGGGACAACCCGTACGACGTCGGCATGACCGGCTTGATCGGTTTCCCCTCGGGCTACCGGGCGATGCTGAATTGCGACACCCTGCTACTGCTCGGCACCGGCTTCCCCTACCGCCAGTTCTACCCTGAAGACGCCACGGTCGCTCAAATTGACCTGCGGGCCGAGAGCCTTGGGCGCCACTGCCGGATCGACCTCGGCCTGATCGGCGACGTCGGCGCGACCATCACGGCGCTGCTGCCGAAGCTGCAGGCGAAGACCGACCGGGCGCATCTCGACGACAGCCTCACCCATTACCGCAAGGCCCGCGCCGGGCTCGACGCCCTGGCGGTGGGCAAGCCCGGCGGCAAGATCCACCCGCAATATGTCGCCCGGACCCTGAGCGAGGCGGCCTCCGAGGACGCGGTGTTCACCTTCGATGTCGGCACGCCAACGATCTGGGCGGCGCGCTACCTCGCGATGAACGGCAAGCGCCGGCTGATCGGCTCGCTCAACCACGGCTCCATGGCCAACGCCCTGCCGCAGGCGATCGGCGCGCAGGCGGCCTATCCCGGACGGCAGGTCATCTCGTTCTCCGGCGATGGCGGCTTCGCCATGCTGATGGGAGACTTGCTGACCCTCAACCAGCACAAGCTGCCGGTGAAGGTCGTGGTGCTCAACAACGGCACGCTCGGCTTCGTCGAGATGGAGATGAAGGCCGCGGGCTTCCTCGATAATGACGTGACACTCGTAAACCCCGATTTCGCCGCCATGGCCCGCGGAGCGGGCATCTTCGCCTGCCGTGTCGAGGATCCGGCCGATCTACCGGACGCGATGCAGGCGCTGCTGGCCCACGACGGGCCGGCCCTGCTCGACGTGGTCTCGGCTCGCCAGGAACTGGCTATGCCGCCGAAGATCGGCGTAGAGCAGGCCATGGGTTTCGGACTGTGGCTCGCCAAAGCGGTCATCGACGGACGCGGAACCGAGATCATCGATCTCGCGAAGACCAACCTTTGGCGATAAGGCGAACAGGCCAGTTGCCCGCGTCGCTGACCCGGGCATCGGGCTCACGTGGTATCGTCGGTGATGCTCCCGACGTCCAATGCGTCCTGGCTTGCTCGTTGCCGATATCGTCGCCCGCCGGCTTCAACTTCGCCTGACGCGACACAACTCGAAAATTTGTGATTTAACCCCCAATCTAAACGAGATAGAGGGGCCGCAGGACTCGCAACGAGCCGGCCATCAACCACCATACCTTGGTATAATGGATCAAGATAGAAAGACGTTCGATAGTTAATCGTACGGATCTTGATTTTAGTACTTGCTGCACACTGCATTCGATCCGGCATATACTCGGTTCCGTTGACCAAATTTGCAGGAGCTAGACTCGCATGAAAAGCGTTTTTCCGGCCGCTCTGGCCCTGGCGATGTTGGCGGGACCGGTCCTCGCCCAGGGCAATTCGCCCTACAACCACTCCGGGCCACAGGCGGGCGGACCACTCGCTGGGCAGGAGCGCGAAATGGGTGCTTCGGGAGGCACGCCTGCGGTTGATCCTGTACGGCCGGCACAGCCGGTTGCGAAGACAAAGGGACGGAAGCATTTGAAGCGACGGAGCGCCGTGTAGGCAGCTTGGTCGGCTCCCGCCACGGCAAATCCGATCGCCCAAGGGGGGAGCCAGCCCCTTCCCGGCCCGGACATCCGCGATGCTCGGAATCGCCTGATGCCGATATCAGCCGTCGACTTGTGCCGCGCGACGGCCTCCATTCGCGGGAAGTTTCATCCCGTAAATCCGGCCGAGGAGCGCCGTACTCGCACACCCGTCCCCAAGGATCAGGCCAGGGCAAACCGTCGAACTCGATTCAGGTGCGCGCATGTCGGGCAAATGGCGCCCGCTCGAATACCGACTGGCGGGAGTGCTCGCCCCGCCTTGAGCGTTGCTTTGCCGCGCCCGATGGCACATTCCGAGCCGGGGATTGCCCTGACCCAGCAGACTTGCCAAGCCATCTTCCCGGGGCCTGCGCATGCGGGTCATGGTAGAGTCAGCTTGGATGTCCTGCGGCGAACGCCGACGCCGTACATCCTTGGCTGAGCGGCCACGACGCGGTCGCGGATCAAAGGCGGGGCCGTCACCTCTCCATCCCATGCAGCCCGCGGCGACAGCCCGCGGCAACGCGCGTCAGGCCAAGCCTTCGGCGCGGATGAAGGCACGCCCATCTTCCAAACCGAATGGCAGAGCCTTCGCCGCGACGCGCCGAGCCGCTCGCGTGGCTCGCGTCATCCGGATCCAGGGGGCCAAAGCAGTGTGGAGCGGGACGTCGCCCCCGCTGGCAAACCGGTTATGCCCGAGGCCAGATCGGGGACCAGCCGCCCCGTGGATCGACGAAGCTTCTTGGATTGGGGGGTATCGGTCAGGTCGGCGGCACCGCTGTCGCCTCGCCGTCAGTGAGACATGTCCTGGAACACGCATGTCGGCCCGGTGTCGGTGTAGCCGGCCGGGCAGGAACGGACGCATGCGCCGGCGGCAAGCTTGAGCGGAGGTTGGCAGGAGGTTGCCCAGGAGGATGCCTGCGAGTTCGCGGGACCGGGATGGGCCGCCAGCATGCCGAAGACGAGAAGGCCGCACCATCGACCGCGCACGGCTTGAATGCCAGCCGCGACCGGCAGGAGCGGTCCCGCGATGGGGCGCCGCTCGTTTGCCGGATCATCTCGGCTGCGGCACGCGCCCCCCGTATCGGGCATTCGCGACGACCACCCCGAAAGATCCTCGGTTCTGGCAGGACGGCCCCCGCGCCGGGCGACCGGGCGGTGGGCAGCAAGCCTGATCCGCGAACAGCAGACCGCGTCCTGGCCGGACACCTTGGGCACGGCCTGGTGCGCCGCGGCATCAATGACGGGCATCGTTTCGTTGTTCGTCATGCGTTGCCTCCCACCTCCCGGTTCCGCCTCGATCGCGAAAGGCAGGGACCGCCCCGCGACGGTCAAACGATCCTCGCCCCGGGAACCTCGACCACCGGCGTCAGCCGGGTCGACGCCATCGGCCCCGCGCCGGCGGGGTCGCCCGGGCTCTGCACGTCGAGGTCCTGCATGTCGGGAATTCTCAGGCGGGACACGACCCTCGAGACGGCGCCATGCAAAGGGCTCGATTGAATCCCGTACGGGAGCCTGGATGGGACGTCGGCGAAGCTCAGGCCGATTCCGATGTCGGACGGCAGGTTGGGCGAGCTTCCGTTCATTGTTCGTAGAGGCTCCCGACGCGCTCGAGCCCGAGTGAGTTGCCATAAGATTTGGATTCGGCGAAGGAAACCTTCGTATAGTATGGCGATCGATCGCGGATCGAGCACCTGTTGCCGGCTGTCGGCCCGGAGCATTGCCGCTCTTCCGCCTCTGAAAAAGCGATCTCTTCTGTCGATCGTGTCGTCGAGGATGACTGAAGACCGATGCGGGGTCCGCGTTCGACATGAACAGGCCGGCTTCGTGATCTCACCGCACGTAACCAGCGGAAACAGGATACGTGGTGCCACCATCGTCTCGCCGTGCAGGTGAGGAACGACGATCGGGCGAGACGCCCGGGCTGATGTGGGACGGCCGGAGTTAGCGGGATGCGGCGGCAAAGTCGTCAGGTCGTTGCCGGCCGCGATAGTCGACAATTGCCGCCTGGAAGCATTTCCAACCTGGCGTTTTGGCAGGGCACCCGCCTCAATTTCTGGCGCGAAATAGACAAGATTGGCTCGCCGAGAAGTATCAGGGAGGCAAAAAATTCTATATCCCAGCCATTGGCATGCGATGTTTGTTCCGGGGCCAGGAACGGATGCACGATCTCGCAGACATGAATCAGCAGTCCAGGCCCGGACTCGCGCTCGAGGCTTGTGCTCGCCTCCGGCGGCTTGGAGACGATCATGCGGCCCACGAGTGGCCCTAACCCGGGCCAGCAAGTCGAGTGGGAGGACCTGAGCCGGGCCTCCCTCATGACAGCGCTCGCCGGCTTCGTCGACGCCGTCGGCTATGCTGCCACGGGTCACCTGTACCTGTCGTTCATGAGCGGCAACAGCACACAGTTCGGCATGGCACTCGTCCGCGGCGACGCGCACGCGATAGGCTGGGCTGGCGCGGTGATCGCCACGTTCGTGCTGGGGGCGTTCCTGGGATCGCTAGGCGTTGCCGTCGAGGCAATGGTCAGGCTTCCGATTGTGCTGGCCGGCGAACTTCTGTGCTTCGTCGGGGCGTGGATGCTTCTCGGTCCTTGGAGCGCCGAGGCGGCGCTGCTGTTCGCGCCCCTTGCGATGGGCATGCAGAACGCCATTCGCACGTCCGTCGCCGGGGAGGCGATCGGCAGGAGCTTCGTGACGGGCGCCCTGTTTGGCGTGGGCAATGCCCTGGCCCGTGCCTGCCTCGGCCGCGCACGCTTGGCCGAGGCTGCGGCCGAGACCGCCTCCTGGTTGGCCTTCATCGTAGGCGTGACCTGCGGCGCGTTCGCCATCGGCGCACTTGGCCTAGCCAGCGCCCTCATCGCGGCGGCATCCGTCGTCGCCGCCCTCATGGGGCTGTCGGTCATGTGGAGGCGGTAGGCCGACGGCATGACCAGCGCCCGCCCAGCGATCGCGGACATGCGACGGCAAGGCGCGGCCGTCGTCCCCACACCGCTACCGCGGCCCGCAGCCGATGCAGATCCCACTCTCGATGCGCTCATCCTCCAACTCCTCGCGCGAGCGCCGATCCGGATTGTGCCGCCACGTCGGGCTCGCATCGCGGCTCGGGGGCCTCGTCACGCCCGCAGCCGTCGTGTTCGGGGCGGTCACCGTCGAGAGCGGGCCGCCGCCAACACCAGTCAGGTCCGCCTGCGCCAGGGCCGTCGCGGGCAGGCCCAGAAGAACGAGCGCGGCGAGCGAGGGAAGTCTTATGGTCATCTTGAGTCTCCATGCTGCGGGGATTGCGTATGTGGACCGAGGGTCCGCCGGATCGCCCCGCCCCCCTACGGTGATCGTCAGGTCGCACGGCCGGACGGGCGGCTCCGCAAAGGTGGGGACCGTGCCCGACATGCACCTGCCGCCAGGCTGCTCTGGCCGGGTTCGACAAACGGGAACGCCGATGGCCTCCACCTGTCGCTGGGCGCACCAGGAAACGAAAAGGAGGTTCCCGCTGCGGCGTGAACTCGGACTCCAAAGCCGGCCTGAACCCCCGCCGAAACGATGTGTTTCGTCGAAGCTCGATTCACGAGCCCCGATTTCACCCGTCGACGCGATCCGTTCAACTATACCGAGGTATATCCTGGCCAACGGCACGATCGGTACGGATTTCCACGCTCACCAATCCGCCCGTGCCGGGCCGGTGTTTGCGAGTCGTCACGTCGCCCCGTACCCGATCCGTGGGTTGCCTCGCGGCATAGCCGCGATCGAGGCCTTCGGCGATCGGCCTGGTTCGGGATGCGGCGCGGGACGTCGGGACGGAGCGGCATGCGCTCCACGACGGCATCCCAGGCTGGCTATGCGCTCAAGCAGGAACCCCGTCACGGGCTGCGGAACCGACCTCTCGGCATGAGCGCGCCAGAAATCCCATTCCTCGAAGGCCTGGACGCGAACGCGGCAGCCGCAATCCGCCTACGGATGACCTCCCTGGTCGTCCCTGGCGGGCGACCGTTGTTCGAGCAAGGGCAGGACGGCGACGCGCTCTACACCATCGTCACCGGTAGTGTCGGCATCTCGGCGACCGATCCCCGCACCGGCACCGTCCGGCGGATCGCGCGGCTTCGCCCTCCCGACACGTTCGGCGAGATGGCGCTTCTCTCGCCCGGGCCGCGTTCCGCGACCGCGACCGCCCTGCGCGACACCCAGCTGCTGCGACTGGTCCGGCGGGACTTCGAGGATATCGTCGAGCGTCATCCCAAGACGCTGCGTTACTTCACCCAGCTTCTCGCCGGACGGCTGCGGACAGCGGACGAGGGCCGCTTCTTCGCCTACGCGCCGCGAACCTTCGCCGTGCTGGCTGTGACGCGGGGCCCTTCACCGCCCGCCTTCGCGCACGGATTGGCCAGAGCCTTCGACGACGTCCTGCCGGGGGGCACGGGATGCGTCATGGAGTGGCCGGACGGGGCGGATCCGGGCTGGCTGCACCGGTTCGAGACGGCGCATGCCCGCACCGTCCTCGTCGGGTCGGCGATGGATCGCCCGCAAAGTCGGCTCATCCTCCACCAAGCCGACCATGTGCTGCTCCTGGCGGAGCCCGGCGAGCCCCTGCTGCCGGGCGTGGCCGCCGCCCTCTCCGATATTCCCTCCCCTTGGATCCGCCGGGATCTCGTCGTTCGGCAGAGCGCCGGGACGTCCCTGCCGCGGCCGGTTCATCCGACCTTCGGTGGACTGCCGGTGTCCATGCGCATCCACATCCGGGAGGGCGATCCCGGCGACCACCGCCGCTTGGCGCGGCTTGCGACCCGTTCCGCGCGAGGCTTGGTGCTGGGCGGCGGCGGCGCGCGGGGCTTGGCGCATGTCGGGGTGCTCCAAGCGCTGGACGAGGCTGGATACACGGTCGACTTCGTCGGCGGCACGAGCATGGGAGCGGTGGTCGCGGCCAGTTTCGCCACCGGATCTGGCCTCGACCGCGTACGCGACTGGACGACGCGCGACTTCGCCGGTCGCAATCCGGTGAACGACTACACGCTTCCCTACGTGGCCTTGACCCGCGGGGCGAAGGTCGACGCTTGGCTGGAAGACCACTTCGGAAATACTTCGATCGAGGATCTCTGGCTGCCGTTCTTCTGTGTATCGTCGAACCTGACAACCGGCGAGATCATGGTCCATCGCAGCGGCAGGTTGACGGATGCGCTGCGCGCCAGCGTCGCCATCCCCGGGCTGCTGCCGCCCGTCTGCGCGGATGAGGGAATCCTCGTCGATGGCGGCATGATGAACAACCTGCCGGCCGACGTGATGGCGGACATGGAACGCGGGACGGTCCTTGCCGTCGATGTCGGGAGCGACCTCGCCTTCCACCGCGTGCCGAGGCGCGGCTGGCATGGGCGCCTTATGCGCCGGTGGCTTCGAGTGCCGGAGGCGATGCCGGCACTAGCCCCGCTCCTGCTGCGCGCGGCGACGGTGTCTGGCAGGGCGCAGTCCTCGATGGCGCTCGATCACGCCACGGCGGTGCTCAAGCCGCCCCTGGCAGACATCGATTTGCGGGATTGGTCGAGCTACGAAGAAGCCGCCGAACTCGGCTATCGGCATACGCGCGAAGCGATCGAGAACGGACGCCTGCACGCATGGCGTGGTCAGTCGGGCGAGACGTCCATCGGGCATCCGGCAGCCTCGAGGGTACCGGTCCCGTGACTACCTGCCGACGCCGGGTAGCGCCGACGGGAACGACGGTGGCTGCCGGACAGGTGGCGCGTACCCGTCGCTCAGAGTTCCGAGGAAGGCGACAAGATCGTCCTCCTGAGCTCCTGTCAGGCCGAGATTGCAGCAGTTCTCGCTGAGATTCTCCGGGTTCTCCGGAGCCGGCCAGCACGACACGCCCTCTCCCGGGTCCTTCCCTTCGCAGCGAGGCAGGACATCGCGCGTGTTGTAGAAGTGAACAACGGCCTTCAGGCTTTTAAAGTAGCCGTTGTGCATGTACGCCTTCACGAAGTCGGGCCGCGGCCGCTTGTCGACGTTCCGCAGCGTCATGACCCGCATCCGGCCGTCGAACTTCGTCGCAAGTGCCTTCCAGGCCTCGTTCGCCGTCTCCGGACTGCGCAGGAAGTCACCTGCGCCTTTGTCCACGAAGGCTTCGCCCTGTGGATTGGGCACGTAGCCGAACGGGTCCCAGCCGGTCTCGTGATAGAAGGACAGATCGGGGTTGCGGGGCAGGCCGAGATTGGCCGTCGTGTTGTCGGTGAAGAGGGGATGGCGATCGTCCTCCGGATCGACGTGGCAGTTCATGCACTTCGCCTGACCGTTGAACAATGCGTAGCCACGACGCTCGGCTTCGGTGAGTTGGGCAGTCCCGGCGAGGAAGGCGTCGAACTTGGACGAGAACGCGCTGACCTCGGGTGATCCCTCGTAGGCGGCGATGGCCTCCGCCATCTGGTCGAAGGTCGATTGCACGCGCGCCCGGTCCTCGGAGCGCAGGTCCACGATCAGCGGCGTGTTATTCGGCCCAGGGGTCTCGGACCCGATCGCCGAGCCGGGCGCGTCGTTCGGCCGGTCGCAGGTGGCATCGACGTCGGTCGGCCATGCGATCGTGAAGGCCCTTGGGCCCCACACCGCTTCGAACAGCCCCCTGTAGGGTCGTTCCGAGATCCGGCGGACGACGCAGGCCGGGTCGCGAAGGGCCATCTCCGCCGGGTTCAACGGAGAGCCCTGCGCCTGCATGGCCGTCGGGCTGCGCAGGCGCAGCCCGGTCGCGCGCAGATCCCAGAAGTTGCCGCCGACGAAGCAGTGATTGCACTTCGCCTCACCGGGCTTATCGGCGTAGAAGAGCGGCGGCGAGAAGGCGGCGTAAGCGGCGCTGGGCGGCTTGCGCAGGCTGAACCGCGTGCGGATCGAGCCGGGCTGTGCGATCCCGCCCAGGTTGACGCTCTCGATCGCGCCCTGGAAGCCGGTCTGCGGCATGTGGCAGAAGGCGCAGGCCTCGTTGCGGTTCACCGAGAGCGCCCTGTCGAAGAACAGGACCTTGCCGAGCGCCGGCAGTTGCTTGGGACTGCCCGGCAGCAACGAGGCGATCGCCGCGATCGCCTCCTCCTCGATGGCATCCACCTGCCGCTCGACCTCTGCGATCTCGTCCGAAAGCGAGGTCGGGTGTCGGACCTGGGCGATGCCGCGGCCGCCTAGGAACAGGAAGCTCGCTCCCGTCGCGCAGACGGCAAGGAGCGGAAGCAGTTGCCATAGGCGGCGGGACACGCTCGGTTTCCTCCATGTGTCGGTGGCGGCCGAGCGGCAGCGTCAGGCCGGACCATGCGACGGCTGGGCGAGTTCGGGAGGCTGCACCGAGGCAGGTCTCCGCCTCCGGAAAGCGGCCGGGAGCTTGTCCATGTAGATGTAGACCACCGGCGTCGTGAACAGCGTCAGCACCTGGGATACGAGCAGGCCGCCGACGATGGCGTAGCCAAGCGGCTGCCGGATCTCGGAGCCCGTGCCGGTGCCGAGCATCAGCGGAACGCCGCCCAGCAGCGCGCACAGCGTCGTCATCAGGATCGGCCGGAACCGCAGCAGGCAGGCCTCGTGGGCGGCCTGCTCGGCCGTCAGACCACGCGCGCGCTGCCCTTCGAGGGCGACGTCGATCAGCATGATGCCATTCTTCTTGACGATGCCGATCAGCAGGATGATCCCGATGATGCCGATCATGTCGAGCGGCCGACCCACCAGCATCAGGGTCAGGAGCGCCCCCAGCCCGGCCGAGGGCAGCGTCGACAGGATGGTCAGCGGGTGGATCGTGCTCTCGTAGAGCATGCCCAGGATCACGTAGACCGCGAACAGGGCCGCCAGGATCAGGGGCGGCGTCGAGCCGAGCGAGCTCTGGAAAGCCTGGGCGTTGCCCTGGAAGCCGCTGGCGAGGGACTTGGGCGGCTGCAGGTCCGCGACCGCCTTCTGCACGGCCGCGACCGCCGCCCCGATCGTGGCGCCCGGCGCAAGGTTGAAGCTGAGGGTCACCGAGGGGAACTGGCCCTGGTGGTTGACCGCCACCGGCGCCACCCCGGGCACGAGCCCGGCGATCTGGCTGAGCGGGACCGAGGTGTCGCTCTGCGAGCGGACGTAGATCCGCTGGAGGGCGTCCGGTCCGAGCTGGTAGCGCGGGTCGACCTCCAGGATGACATAGTACTGGTTCAGCGCCGTGAAGATCCGCGCGATGTGCCGCTGACCGAAAGCGTCGTAGAGCGTGGCGTCGACGGCCGCCGGGTCGATCCCGAGGCGCGAGGCCGCGGTCCGGTCGACCTGGGCGGTGAGCGTTCGTCCGGTCGATTGCTGGTCGCTGGTCACCGCGGAGAGTTCGGGCAGCCCTTGCAGGGCCGCCAGGACCTTCGGGGCGAAGCGATTGAGCGCATCGCTGTCGACGTCCGTCAGGGTGAACTGATACTGCGTCTTCGACAGCCGGGCCCCGATGGTGATGTCCTGGGCTGCCTGCATGTACAGCGTCATGCCCTGGACCTGGCGCAGTGCCACGGACAGCCGCGCGATGACCCGATCGGCGGTGACGTCGCGCTCGCTCTCCGGCTTGAGCGTGATGAACACGCGGCCGTCGTTCTCGGTGACGGTCGGACCGCCGGGACCGATATAGCCGACCACGTTGGCCACGGCCGGGTCGCGGCCGACGATGTCGAGCACGGCCTGCTGGCGCTGCTTCATGCCCTCGGGCGAGACGTCCTGGGCCGCCTCGCTGATGCCCAGGATCAGGCCGGTGTCCTGCTGCGGGAAGAAGCCTTTCGGGATCACGACGAACAGCGCGATGGTGGCGGCGACGGTGGCCAGCATGACCGCCAGCGTGATCCGCCGATGCCGTATGGCCGCTGTCAGGCCGACATCGTACTGCGCGTTCAGCCAGGTGAAGAATCGCTCAAGGACCCCGGACACGGCTCCCGGACCGCCGTCACGAGTAGCCGGGAGAAGCTTGGCGCAAAGCATCGGCGTCAGCGTCAGCGACACCACCACCGAGACGAGGATCGAGACCGCCACCGTGACGGCGAACTCGCGGAACAGCAGGCCGACGACGCCGCTCATCAGGAACAACGGGATGAACACTGCCACGAGCGATATCGAGATCGACAGGATCGTGAAGCCGATCTCGCCCGCCCCGTCGACGGCCGCCTGCAGCGGCGGCGCGCCCGCCTCGATGTGGCGGACGATGTTCTCGACCATGACGATGGCGTCGTCGACCACGAAGCCTATCGCGATCGAGAGCGCCATCAACGACAGGTTGTCGAGGCTGTAGCCCAGCGCGTACATGACCGCGAAGGTGCCGATCAGCGAGATCGGCACGGAGATCGCCGGGATCACGGTCGCCCAGAGCTTGCGCAGGAACAGCGCGATCACGCCGACCACCAGCGCGATGGTCAGGAGCAGCGTGAAGCGCACGTCGCTGATGCTCGCCTGAATCGTCACCGTGCGGTCCGAGACGATGGCGACGTCGATACTGGGTGGAAGCGAGGCCTTGAGTTGCGGCAGTGCATGCTTGATGTCGTCGACGGTGGCGACCACGTTGGCGCCGGGCTGGCGCTGGATCGCCAGGATCACGGCCGGCTTCCGGCCACTCCAGCCGCCGAGCGTGACGTCCTGCGGCGCCTTGATCGCTCGGCCGATGTTGCGCACGAGGATCGGCGCGCCGTCGCGATAGGCGACGATCGCCTGCTCGAACTGGGCGGGCGTCATCAGCTGGTCGTTGGTCTCGAGCGCCACGGCCTGCTGCCCGCCGTAGAGCTGGCCCTTGGGCTGCAGGACGGTGAGATTAGCCAGCGCCGTGCGGACGGTCTCGAAGTCGAGATCCTCGGCCGCCAGCATCGCCGGGTTAACCTGGATGCGGATGGCGGGCTGCTGCAAGCCTCCGACCGCGACGGTGCCGACCCCGGGCATCTGCGCGAGCTTCTGGGCCAGGATCGAGTAGGCGTAGTCGCTCACCGTCATGATTGGCAGCACGTCCGAGGTAAGCGCGATCAGCAAGATCGGTGCGTCGGCCGGGTTGGTCTTGCGATAGGTTGGCTGCGACAGCAGGCTCGCGGGCAGCAGGCCCTGGGTCGCATTGATCGCGGACTGCACGTCGGTGGCGGCCGAGTCGATGGTCCGGCTGCGGCTGAACTGCAGCGTCATCGCCGTGAAGCCGGTGCCGCTGCTCGACGTCATCTGGGTGAGCCCGGGGATCTGGCCGAACTGGCGCTCGAGCTGGGTCGCCACCGAGGAGGCCATGGTGTTCGGGTCGGCCCCGGGCAGCTGCGCCGTCACCTGAAAGGTCGGCGAGTCGATGTTCGGGAGCGCTGCGACCGGCAGCAGCGAATAGCTGATCGCGCCGAGCACCACGACGGCCAGCATCAGCAGGCCGGTGGCGATCGGGCGCGTGATGAAGCCGGCCGAGAGGTTCATGGCAGCATGCCGGCGCTGGCGGTCGTGGTGTTGGGCACCTGGCCGGGGCTGGCCGCGACCACCTCCGTGCCCGGCACGAGGCTGTACTGACCCTGGACCACCACCGTCTCTCCGACCTTCAGGCCCTCCGAGATCAGCGCGACGCCGCGCACCCGCTGGGCCACCTGCACGGCGCGGATCGCCACCTTGTGGTCGGATCCGACGACGAAGACGAAGGCGCCCGTGTCGCTTCGCTGAACGGCGTCGGTCGGGATCGTCAGCGCGTCCCTGACCACCGACGTCGTGACCTCGGCGTTGACGAAGGCGCCGGGCCAGAGCTGACGCTCGCCATTGGGGAAGTTGGCCTTGAGCTTGACGGTGCCGGATCTCGGCTGGGCCTCGTTGTCGATCAGCAGCAGGGCGCCGGTGTCCAGCGTCCGGGTGCCCGCCTGGTTGGAGACGGTGGTCGGCACGGGGCCGCGGGCCAGGGCCGCCTGGACCTGCGGAATCGCGTCGGTGGGCAGGGTGAAGACGACGCTGATCGGCCGGACCTGGGTCAGCACGACGATGCCGCCCGGGTCGGAGGGCTGGATGACGTTGCCGATGTCGATCAGGCGGAGGCCGGTGACGCCGTCGAAGGGGGCTCGGAGCGTGGCGAAGTCGAGTTCGGTCGTGGCGTAGGCGACGGCTGCCTGATCGCCCTTCACGGCGTTCTCGGATTGGGCGATCTGCGCTTTCTCGCCGGTGACCGCCTGTTCGCTCGCGTAGCCGCGTTGCTCCAGCGGCTCGTTGCGCTGGAGGTTGACCTGCCGGTTGGTCAGCAAGGCCTGATCGCGCCCAAGCTGGGCCTGCGCGGTGTCGAGCTTGGCCTGGTAGATGCGCGGATCGATCCGAGCGAGGACGTCGCCGCGCCTGACGCTCTGGCCCTCGGTGAAGGCGACGCTCTCCAGGTAGCCGGTCACCTGGCTACGGATCACGACCCGGTTCAGGGCCTGGACCGTGCCGATGCCGGTGAGGATGATCGGCACGTCCTGCTGCCTGACCGCTGCGGTGACGACCGGAACGGCGGGGGTGGATGCCGTCGGCCTCGCCGGCGTGATACCCGCCCGGTAGCGCCCGACCCCGACGCCGAAGCCGACGGCGGCCAACGCCGCCAGGCCAAGCATGAGCCTGCCTTTCATGGAAAGCGAGCCTCGCGGTCAGCGCGGACGGAGGTCAGCCTTGGCTGACGCCGGGGGGCGGCTCGACGTATCCGCCCCCGGCCGGACACCGGAGTGGAGCGTCGTCAGTACCGATGACGGCGGTGATGCCGATGACGACGATGATGGCGCGGGCCGAAGGTGCCCAACCTGGAGGTGACCCGCGCGCCGCGATGCTGCCCAGCGAAGTCGCTGTTGCCGGTGGCGACCGAGTCGGGATCCAGGCCGCCGCCCGCAGCGAAGCTCGGGTTGAGGGAGACGAAGGCGAGACCGAGGAGCATAGCCGCACAGAGTAGTAAGCGTTTCATGTTCTGGATCCCTTTCTGCAGATCACCCAACGTGATAGCAGCTGAATTTTGAACCAAACCTAGAAATTCTGCACTATATACGTTTGTATATATTCGATGTTCATAGGAGCGATAAGCTTTTCTGACCTGGCCTTTTCCTCGAGCCTTGGGTCAGCAGAGGTGCAGATCGGTGTCGAGGGCGTTCGGGCGCTGTCCGGCGTGCGCATACGCACCCTCGTCGGACCCGTGGGACGCCAGCACCGTCTTGCCCCGGAACACCCAATAGGCGTGCGCGGTGTAGGCAAGGACGACCGGAAGTACGACGAGGATGCCTATCAGGGCGAACCGGAGCGTCGCTTCGTCGGCGGCCGCCTGCCAGATGGTAGCGTGGTAGGGCACCACGTTGGGCCACACGCTGATGATGAGGCCGGCGTAGCCGAGCAGGAACAGCACGACGGTGAGCAGGAACGGCCGGCTGTCGCGGCGCCCCCAGAGGCTGCGCCAGATCAGGACCGCCGCGCCCGCCGCCGCCAATGGGAAAAGGTCGAGCCAGAGATTGCCGGGCCACGCGAACCAGCGCGCGGCCACCTGCGGCTCGGTCAGGGCCGTCCAGGCGCTGACCAAAGCCATCATGGCCACCGCCAGGAGCAGGGCGGCATGCGCGACCTCGCGGGCGAAGACCTGCGTCGGGCCGTCCGTCCGCCAGATCAGCCATCCGGCCCCGAGAAGCGCGTAGCCGCCGACGATCCCGGCGGCGCACAGCAAACCGAGGAACGAGAAGAACGAGAAGGGGCCGCCGACGTATTGGCCGTTCTCCACCGCCACGCCCTGGATGAAGCCGCCGAGGATCAGGCCCTGGCAGACCGCGGCGAGGAGCGAGCCGCCCGCGAAGGCGAAGTCCCAGACCCGTTGGAAGCGCGTGGCCTGGAACCGGAACTCGAACGAGATGCCGCGCAGGATCAGGGCGAACAGCATCCCCATGATCGGCAGGTAGAACGCCGGCAGCAGCACGTAGTAGGCCATCGGGAACGCCGCCCAGAGTCCGGCGCCGCCGAGCACCAACCAGGTCTCGTTGCCGTCCCAGAACGGCGCGACGCTCTGCATCATCAGGTCGCGGTCGCGCTCCCGCGGGGCAAGCAGGAACAGGATGCCGATACCGAGGTCGAATCCGTCGGCGATGACGTAGAGGGCGACCGCGCCGGCGGCCACGAGCGCGAAGAGGAGGGGCAGGTCCATGACTACTCTCCAGGAGCGAGGTGGCGGACGTAGTCCGGGGCGCCGTTAGCGACGCCCTGGGGGGCCCCTTGCGGGAAGGATCGAACCTTGCGGGGCCTCGCGTGCCAACGAGCGGCCGGGCCGCCCGTCGTCAATCGCGCGCGGAACCAAAACCTGGCCCCGAGCAGCACGTAGCCGCTCACGATCACTGCGGCGCACACGAGGCCCGGCGGCGAGAGGCAATCGAGAAATCCGTCGCCAAACCGCCCCGTCCGGGCCAGGGCGAGCTGGACGCATCCGCCGAGGATCAGCCCCTGGCACAGGGCGGCCACGAGCGATCCGCCGGCGAGGGCGGCGGCACGGACGGGCTGGAAGCGCGTGCCGTCGACCCGGGATTCGAGTGCGATGCCGCGCAGGATCAGCGCGGACAACATCGCCGCGACCGGCGGAAGGAAGGCCGCGGGCACCCGGTGGAAGCCCAGCGGCAAGGCTGTGCACAGTCCGACGGCACCGAGCGCCAGCCCGGCCTCGTTGCCGTGCCGGAACGACGTGACGCCCTCCATGAGCACGGCGCGGTCCCGCTCGCGGCGCGCGAGCGGGAACAGGATGCCGATGCCGAGGTCGACCCCGTCCGCCACGGCCAGGAGGGAGGCCGCGACGGCGCCGAGCGCGAGGGCGAGGAGAGGATCCACCCTACTCCCCCGGAGCCAGCGCACGGGCATAAGCGGGAGCACCGCCCACGAGGGCGGGGCCGGCCTGTTCCAGGCCGGGGCGCACCGCATTGGGCGTCTCGTCGGAGAGCGGATCGGGCCCGCGCATCGCCACTCGCGCGCCGTACCAGAAGAAGGCGAGCAGCAGCAGGTTGTAGACCACGAAGAACAGGATCAGCGACGACAGCACCGCGCCCGCCGGCTGCACGGTCACGGCGTCCGCCGTGCGCAGGTGGCCGTAGACCACGAACGGCTGTCGACCGGTCTCCGTCACCGTCCAACCGGCGACGATCGCCACGAACCCGAGCGGCGTCGCCGCCATGCAGGCGAGGTGGAACCAGCGCGTCGTGAACAGCTGCCCGCGCCAGCGCAGGAACGCACCCGTGAAGGCCAGCGCGATCAGCAGGAGCGCGATGCCGACCATGATCCGGAAGGCGAAGAACACGAACGGTGCGTAGGGCCGATCGGAGGCCGGCACCGCCTTCAGGCCCTTGACCTCGCCGTCCCAGGAATGGGTCAGGTACAGGCTGGCGAACCCTTTGATCGGCACCGCGATCTCGTAGAGGTTGCGCTCCTGCTTCATGTCCGGCCACGCGAAGATCAGGCTCGGCACCCCCCGGCCGGTGTCCCAGAGCCCCTCCATGGCGGCGACCTTGGTCGGCTGGTGCACGAGCGTGTTGCGGCCGTGGGCGTCGCCGATCGCCGCCTGCAGCGGCGCCAGGACGAGGCAGGCCCACATCGCCATCGAGAAGGCGACGCGCGAGGCCTTCACATGCGTGCCGCGCCAGAGGTGGTAGGCTGATACGCCGGCGACCACGAAGCTGCCGGTCAGGTAGCTCGCGCAGACCATGTGCATCAGTCGGTACGGATAGGACGGGTTGAAGAACGCCGCCGCCCAATCGCTGACGTGGAAGATCCCGTCCTTGTCGACCGTGTAGCCGGCCGGCGTCTGCATCCAGCTGTTCGAGGCGAGGATCCAGCTCGCGCTGATGAGCGTGCCGGTCGCCACCATCAGGCAGGCGAGGAAGTGCAGGCCGGGCCCGACCCGCTTCTCGCCGAACAGCACGATGCCGATGAAGCCGGCCTCCAGGAAGAACGCGGACAGCACCTCGTACATGAAGAACGGGCCGAGCACGTTGCTGACAGAGCGCGAGAACCCGCTCCAGTTGGTGCCGATCTGGTAGCCAAGCACGATCCCGGTGATCACGCCCATGCCGAAGCCGAGCGCGAAGATCCGGATCCAGAAGCGCATCAGGGCGCGGTAGGCCGGATCGCCCGTGCGCCAGGTCAGGAAGCTGAGGAACGCCACGAACGAGGCGATGCCGATGGTGAAGGCCGGCCACAGGATGTGGAAGCCCACCGTAAAGGCGAACTGGATCCGGGAGAGGACGAGGGCGTCCATGGTCAGCCTCCCTGCGCCATGCGGCGGATCCGTATGGGAACGGACTTGTAGGAGGGCGTGCCGCTCTGCGGATCGCGCGCGTAGAGCGGCACCAGAGGGTTGGCCTCGGGGTAGTAGGCCCCGCAGCAACCGTCCGGCAGCAGGTAGGGGACGACCTTGAAGCCGTCGACGGCACGGCGCACGCCGTCGGTCGAGATCGTCTCGATGGTGACGTGCTCGCCGGCCTGGAGGCCCCGCCGATCCATCTCGGCCTCGTTGATGAACACGACCATGCGCTGGCCGAACACGCCGCGGTAGCGGTCCGAGAGGCTGTAGAGGGTGGTGTTGTACTGGTCGTGGCTGCGCATGGTCGTCAGCCACAGCGCCTCCGGGTCGTCCTGGTGAGGATCCTCCTCCAGGCCCTCGAAGACGGCGAACTCGGCCTTGCCGGACGAGGTCGCCCAGACGCGTTCGCGCGCCAGCGAGGTGAGGTGGAAGCCGCCAGGGACGCGGATGCGGGCATTGTACCCCTGGAAGATCGGGAACACCGCCTCGATGGCGTCCCGGATCCGGTCGTAGTCCGCGGTCAGGTGCTCCCAAGGGATGTGCGGGTCCGACCCGAGCGTCGCCCGCGCGAGCCCCGCGACGATCGCCGTCTCGCTGCGCAGGTGCCCGGAGGCCGGCCGGTTGCGGCCGGCCGAGGCGTGCACCATCGACATCGAGTCCTCGACCGTGATCGATTGCGGCCCGGTCTCCTGCTCGTCGACCTCGGTGCGGGCGAGGCAAGGCAAGATATACGCGTTCCGGCCGTGGACGAGGTGGCCGCGGTTGAGCTTGGTCGAGATCGCGACCGTGAGGTCGAGGTCGCGCATCGCCATCCGGGTGGCGTTCGTGTCGGGCGTAGCGGCCGCGAAGTTGCCGCCGAGCGCCAGGAACGCGCGGGCCTTGCGGCTCTGCATCGCCTCGATCGCCCTGACGACGTCGTGGCCGTGGTGGCGTGGCGGTTCGAAGCCGAAGGTGTCCCGAAGCCGATCGAGGAATTCGGTCGTCGGCTTCTCGGTGATGCCGACCGTGCGGTTGCCCTGTACGTTCGAGTGGCCGCGCACGGGGCAGATCCCGGCGCCGGGACGCCCGACGTTACCCCGCAGGAGGGCCAGATTCGTGAGGAGCCGCACGTTCTCGGTGCCGCGGTGATGCTGGGTCAGGCCCATCCCGAAGACCAGGATGGCGCTCTCGGCCCTCAGGTAGGTCCGCGCGGCGCATTCGAGATCGTCTCGCGTCAGTCCGGAAATGCGCTCGATCGCCGGCCACGGCGTCGCGCGCAGGTCGGCCGCGAAGGCCTCGTAGCCGCGCGTGTGGCCGGCGATGAAGTTGACGTCGAGCAGGCGCGCCTCGTCGGCGCCGAGCGCGGCGTCGTCCATCTCGATGCAGGCCTTCATGATGCCCTTGAGGGCGGCGGCATCGCCACCGACCCGGACCTGGAAAAGCCTCGACGAGATCGGCGTCGAGGTCATCGACACCATTTCCACCGGGCTCTGCGGGGATTGGAATCGCTCCAGCGCGCGCTCGCGGAACGGGTTGAAGCTCAGGATCGCCGCGCCGCGCCGGGAGGCATTCCGAAGCGAGGTCATCATACGCGGGCTGTTGGTGCCCGGGTTCTGGCCGAAGATCAGGATCGCGTCGGCGGCGTCGAAATCCTCCAGCAGGACCGTGCCCTTGCCGACGCCGAGGCTCTGGGGAAGGCCGACGCTGGTCGCCTCGTGGCACATGTTCGAGCAGTCGGGGAAGTTGTTGGTCCCGAACGCCCGCGCGAACACCTGGAACAGGAACGCCGCCTCGTTGGAGGCCCGGCCCGAGGTGTAGAACTCGGCCTCGTCCGCGCTGCCGAGATTCCGCAGGATCCGCCCGATCTCCGCGAAGGCATCCTCCCAGGAAACGGGAAGGTACCGGTCGCTAGCCGCGTCGTAGCGCATCGGGTGGGTCAGGCGGCCCAGCATCTCTAGGTCGTAGTCGTTCCACGCCTCAAGTTCGGCGACGGTGTGCTTGGCGAGGAGCTCGGGGGTGCAGCGCTTGGCGGTCGCCTCCCAGGCCACCGCCTTGGCGCCGTTCTCGCAGAACTCGAAGCTGCTGGTGTGCTTCGGGTCGGGCCAGGCGCAGCCGGGGCAGTCGAACCCGCGGGGCTGGTTCATGTGCAGGAGCGTCGCGGCGCCCGACACGGGAATGCCCTGCTCGGCGAGCGCCTTGCCGGTCGCCTCGAGCGCGCCCCAGCCGCCGGCGGGGCTGTCGTATGGTCGTATACGGGACTTCGACACGTCTCAACCCTCACATCCGCTCGAAGACAGGATGAAGCCGGGGGGCGTGGCGGCCAATCTATACCTGCGTATGACGGAATATTCGGACGTCATCCGCTCCAGATCGGCCGCCGGAGCATCTTTGTTTCTGGACTTAGACTGGTACGACCCCGACATCCTCATGCGGGAACCGGGCGATGACGTCCGCCGGGATGTTCAGGTGCGAGGTCACCATCAACGGCGGCGTGTGGGTCAGCCAGTCCGAGAGCGAGATCGCCTGGTACTCGGGCGCGCGGAACACTTCCAGGAACACCAAGTCGCCGTCTCCGACGTTCTTGACGTAGTGCCCGAGGTTGCGCTGGATGTAGCCGATATCGCCCGGACCGAAGTCGGTCGTGGAGGCATTCGGGCCCGTATTGAATACGGTCATCTGACCCTTGCCCTTGATGTAGTACTGCCACTCGTCGGCATTCGGGTGCCAGTGCATTTCCCGCATGCCGCCGGGCTTGACGGTCACGAGGGCTGCGGCGACGGTCTTCGAAGCCTTGAACGTGGTGCTGTCGACGATCTGAACCTTGCCGCCCTTCGTCTGTTTGGCCACCGGGCCGCTCGCCATTTTGAAGGTGAACGGGTTGGGCGGCTCGCCCGCCGAGCCGCGCGCGGCCAGCTGGTCGGCCGACAGAGCCCCGGGAAGCTGGCTCTGGAAGATGTACAGGTCGTTCAGGGGGATGTTCTTGAAAGTTTCCGCCGGCACGCCGAAGTTCAGCGCCAGCACCTCGGGCGGCGTGTGGGTGAACCATTCGTTCAGGAGCAGTGTGTCGAACTCGGTTTGGTTGCCGTCGTCGAAGCAGATCAGGAACTGCGTCCCGTCCGGCCCGAGGCCCTGGAGGGAGTGCGGCGAGCCGGCGGGGAAGTACCACAGGTCGCCGGGCCCGACGTCGGCCACGTAGGGGCGCCCTTGCGGGTCGAGAGTGGTGATGCGGCAGTTTCCGTAGGTCACGAAGGCCCATTCCGCGGCTTGGTGCCAATGCATCTCCCGAATCGCGCCGGCTGCGAGGCGCATGTCGACGCCGGCGATGGTCGTGGAGATCGGGAAGTTCTCCTGAGTGACCTGCCGGGCCCATCCCCCGTTCTGGATGCGCCGCTGGGCGTTGTTGAAGCTGGCCCAGAACTGCGGCATCGAGCCGACGTCTGTAGGAGGCGGGCTGACGGAGGTCGGGAACAGACCCGACAGGGTGTCGTTGTGGGGGCCCGGGATCGTTAGGCTGGTCGGGTTGTCCTGCGCGTTGACGGCCCCTTGTGGCGGCTCGTCGGGATTGCCGTAGGAGGCCGCGACGGCCTGCGTCGTGGCGGCGGCTAGGCCGGCGACGCTGCCTGCCGCCAGGATGCTTCTTCTCGTCATCTCGTCCATGGTCTTCTCTTCCGTTGCTCTCACGCGGATGCTCAATCCAAGGAGGGGATCAGGCGACTCGTCGACGCGAAGTCAGTTACCTCAACCGAAAGGAATCTCGTTGCAGCACAAACTTAAACTGGGTTTGGGAGAAAACAGATCTACACCTGAATCAGACGTAATATTTCTGTCAGTTCCAAATCTGTTCTTAGATATAAGTCTTCTAAAATTACAACTTTGTTGCATTCTACATTGCGACTGATTTTATGAATTGGAAATACTTGAAGAAATTAAGCCGTATATTTTACAATGACTTAGAAAGTTTTAGACCGCTTGCCGGATTTACAGTGCGAGCGCATCCGAGTCTTGGACGCCATAGGCGTATTTTGGACCATACGAGCGTACCGCATCGCACCGAGGTGACTTGCCGCGTCCGCTGGCCCGGCACCGGTGGGTATGCCCCGGCTCCAGCAGGACGCCCGCGGGTCGGGCAAGGCTTCGATCGCCCGGGGCGGATGAGCTGGCCGCATCGCGCAGCGGGCGGCGCCCGCGAGCAGGACAGGGCCTTGCGCAGCGCCGACACGGCGCGTGCCGGGGCCTGAAAGTGCACCGAGGCCAAGCGGGCCAGTTTGGTCGGATCGACGCCCTACCCGTTGATCAACCCGCCAAGGATGGCCACGCTTCGTCAAAACGGCGCAACAACGTTCAAGAGCACGGCCGAATCGGACGATATGATCGTCGTGGATGCCATTCGGACCATCGCCGGCGGCGGGTGGGGGCGCCTCAGCATCGTTGAGGCATTGCCGTCACAGCCGTTCGGGTCGAGGCATCCGATCCTGGTCCATCGTTGAGGTGCGCCTTCCGGCGCTGATGCATGGACACGCTGACGAACACCATGGACGACGCCAAGACAGACTCGGTGATCTGCATAATAGATGACGAAGCGGCAATTCGATCAGGGCTGGGAAGCCTGTTTCGCTCCAGTGGCTACGAGGTCATGCTATTTGACAGCCCGGCGGCGTTTCTGTCCCAGCGACTCCCGGATCGGCCATCATGCCTCGTATTGGATGTTCGGCTTCAAGGGCTGAATGGGATAGACTTCCAGGCCGATCTGCGCCGGTCCGGCAATCCGATTCCGATCGTGCTGATGACGGGTCACGGCGATATACCGATGACGGTCAAAGGCATGAAGGCCGGTGCCGTCGACTTCCTGGCGAAGCCTTTCCATGATGCCGACATGCTCGCGGCCGCGGAAGCCGCTCTCGATGTCGACCGCAGGCGCCGCGCCGCGGATCATGGCCAGACCCGGCTGCAATCGCTCTATGACGCCCTCTCGCCACGTGAGCGCGAAGTCATGGGCCTCGTATCCGCGGGCTTGATGAACAAGCAGATCGCCCATCGCATTGGACTGAGCGAGATCACGGTGAAGATTCACCGGGGCAATATGATGCGGAAGATGGAGGCACAGTCATTGGCCGACCTCGTGCGCATGGCTGAACTCCTGAATGTGCGCAATCAGGCGGCGGCACGCTTCCAGCAGCCGGACTCGGCCGCCTCGTGAACCTGTTCTCCACGGTGCGATCTGGCTGAGTGACCGGACCGTTTCCCCTCCCCGCGCCACCGACGATGAGCCGACGCGAGTGTCGTTGAGGGGCTCCCATCCCGGCGCTCGTCATCAGCCCGGGAGTTATGGGGATGTCATCCTCATCGCCCTACCGACTGCCCCGCTCCTTGCTGTTGCGACACCACAGCGTACGTGGGCTGCGGCGCTGATCTGGCTTCTGAGCGGCGCGGAAAGGCACCGGACCAGTGCGAGCCGTTTCGCCGCCTTTCGCTTGGTCCGAGGTGGATTCTTGGCGGCCGGCGGGGAAGTCTACTTGCGCCCAGCGGCAGAAGCCAAAAACCTCCGCTTGCCCGCCCCGGCGAGGAAGTGATCGATGGCCGGCATAGGCGAAGGTTAACTCGTTCGCTTCAGAGCCGCGCCGGTAATGAACCAGACGTCGCCGCTCCGGCCCGTTCCTGCCCCGCAGCGGACGCTTCGAAAAGCTTGGGCGGGGGCATCGCGACCACGCTGTGAGATGCGTCGGTGCCGGGGAACGGTCTTAGGTATTCATATCATGGCATGCGCCCGATCTAAGGACGTCGCTGCCTCAAGCAGGTACCGCCCCAGGCAACAGCACATCGTGCACATCCCGCAATTGCGCCACCCTCCACGTGATGAACGGCAGGACGGCGTAGGTGAAGCCTCCAGTCTAGACCTCAGTCCATACTTCACCGATATGCCGACATCGCTGGAAATCTAATTTCTGCGCCGAGTCACTAGGGCAGCGGGTTTGCCGATCAACTGCATTGCGGACGGACGAAAGCGGTCAAAGCGCGGCGCAAATCCGAGCGGCACCGCTTATTTCGCACAAAACTACCAAAATCATGACGGAATCGAGGTGAAAGATTTTAATCTTCGACGCGAAGACCAAGAGTTATTGTTTTTCTGATAAGGTCAGGGACTGATCTTGCGCCCATTTTACGCATGACAGAGCCTCGGTGAACCTTGATCGTAATTTCGCTTAAGCCGAGCAGGCTTCCAATTTGTTTGTTCATCAATCCGCGTGAAACGTGCAGCATCACCTCCCGCTCACGTTGAGACAGGGTGGCGTATTCTGCAACAATGGACTCTCTTACTACATTTTTCGTACGCCAGATCCGGTCACGATCAAACGCCGCCGTGATCGCATCGAGCATGTCTTGATCGTGAAACGGCTTTATAAGAAAATCTACCGCCCCAGCCTTCATGGCTCGAACGGTCATGGAGATGTCGCCATACCCAGTCATAAATATAGTCTGCAGATTAACGCCCATGCTTATAAGTTTAGCTTGAAAATCTATGCCATTGATGCCCGGCAGCTTGACATCCAAAATAAGACATTTGAGGCAATCTGGCAGTCCGGTCTTAAGCATCTCCTCTGGGGATTTAAACGAGCAACTTCGAAGACCAGCAGAATTGAACAATCTCGTTAGAGCTCGGACCACGCCATCATCGTCATCGACAATAATTACAAGCGATACGTCATCTTTCACGGCCTTTTGCGCACCAGCCGATTGGTACATGAAGAGTTCCCGTCCAGGTCGTCTCGCTAGGGACCATGTTGGACGCAGCACTTCGCCATCTTCGCCGACATGCACAGTTTCCGCATCCGTCACAGCGCGCGCATCCCGCCGTTCCATTTCGCGGGCCGAGGTTTTGTGCACGCATTCCCTGACGTCGGGATAACGGCTGTGGACCTACGATGTCTTATCCTGCCTTGCGGAATAAAGCCCCGCTTCGTATCGGGCGCGGGAAAGCCGTTCGGGCCCGGAGCCTTACGCTGTTCGTGCCCGGACACGGCCTTGCGTCAGCGGCGACCGGTGGCGGTCGATGTCGATGCCCAACCCTATCAGCTGAATGCGCACGCTTGGCGGTATCCCACCCCCTAGGAAGCGACAGTTTGACGGCTGGCAGGTTGAGATGTCCGCCCCTGACGAGGCAGCGAACCTTCCCCGGGGCGGCGACGACGTCAGCAGGTCGTGCCGCATCAGCAGTTTCGCCCATGCCGATCCGGAGAGCACCTCTCGTGCCCCCCAACCGGGGAAGACGTTCGATGACCTGTCGAGGGTGAACGACCCACCGGCAGCTGCCGCCCGGCAGTCAACCGACGGGCAAGGAATCCCGGTCGGCGGGAGTGCCGATTCGGCTGGCGGTCACGCACCGAAAGTGGACGGTCAGCGTCCGAACGTCGGCTCATGGACCAGGTCCGGCGCATCCACCCCGGGCATCCCAGCGTCCGAGAGAGCGTTCCGACGTAGCGGTGAACTCAGTCGGATCCGAATTCACCCAACCTCGGGTAATCAAGGTAGCCCTCGTCCGAACCACCGTAGACCCCGAGGTGTCGCACCTGATTGTAAGGACCGTTCTGTCGTATGCGGACCGGCAAATCGGGGTTGGCCAGGAGCAGTCGTCCGAACGCCACGGCTTCTGCCTCGCCGCTCGCTATGATCGCCCTGGCCCGCTGCGGGTCGATGCCGCCATTGACGATCAGCGGTCCCCGATAGCCGGGGCGGAACAGCGCGATCATCTCGTCATAGTCGGAAGCGCCCCCCCATGCGTTGGTATCGGCCAGATGTAGATAGGCCATACCGAGCCCTTCCATCCATTTCGTGAGATGGCCGTACGTATCCGCAGGGTTGTCGTCATTTGCATTGTTGTAGCTTGCGAAAGGAGAAAGCCTGAGGCCGACACGCGAAAGCGGCAACGCTTCGGTGATGACTGACACGATTTCTTTGAGGAATCGCGAGCGGCCTACCGCGTCGCCCCCGTATCCGTCAGCGCGGCGGTTTGTATTGGGGGACAGAAACTCGTGAATGAGGTATCCGTTCGCCCCGTGGATCTCGACGCCGTCGAAGCCGGCCCGTACCGCGTTCGCGGCAGCGACGCGGTACTCGTCCAAGGTCGCCTCGATCTCGCCCAGGGTCATGGCGCGGGACGGCGTCGCGGCGATTTTCACGTAGGCTCTGTTCGCGAGGAGCGCCCAGACCTGAAGCTTCTCAAGGTCGTCGTTGACGCCGGAAGGCGAGAATGGCGGTCTCCCGTCCAGGAGACCCATCGCGCTCGCGCGCCCTCCGTGCCAGAGCTGGGCTACGATCGTCCCGCCCCTGCCGTGGACACGATCGACGATTGGGCGCCAGCCTTCCACCTGCTCATCCGTCCATAGACCCGGGGCCCGGTCGAAGGAGTTCGACATCGGCCCGACGTTCACCCCTTCGGTGATGATGAGCCCCACCTCGGCGCGATCCGCGTAGTATTCGGCCGCGGAAGCATTGATGACGCCTTGGGCATTGGCGCGAGAGCGCGTCATCGGAGCCATCACGATACGATTTTTCAGGTGGAGTTCACCGAAGCTCATGGGATCAAAAAGATTGGTCATGGTTGGTTTTCCCCCATGGGATTCAGGCGCCGATCGCGGCCTTGATGCGCTTCGAAGTGAAGGGGAGGTCGCGCAGCCTGCAACCGGTCGCGTCGCGGATCGCGTTTCCCAGCGCGGCTCCGGTCGGGCCTTGCGCCGCCTCGGCAACGCCGAGAAACGGTGTGCCCGGCCGGGCGACGAGATGGACATCGACCGAGCCCGGCACCGAGTCGAAGCGCATGATCGGGTACGCAGCCCAGTCGACGGACGTAACACGCGTCCGATCGAAGGTGACCCCTTCAAACAACGTCCAGCTCGTGGCTTGTAGGATGCCGCCTTCGACCTGGTTCTGCACCCCGTCGGGGTTGACGATCTCACCGGTGTCGACCGCTGCGACGACTCGGCGAACGGTCACCGCGCCAGTCTCGCGCTCGACCGAGATCTCGACGGCCACGGCGCAATAGGCTTCCAGGTTCTTGTATTGCGCGAAAGCGAAGCCGTAGCCACCCCCCGGCGGCAGGGAAGGGCGTCCGATCCAGCCGAACCGTGACGCAGCCGCCTCGATGACGGCGCGCGCGCGCTCCTGCGCCAGGTGGCGCAGCCTGAAGGCGACGGGATCCTGCCCGGAGGAACGTGCCAGATCGTCCACCGTGCTTTCGATCGCCAGCACGTTCAGGTAGCCACCCAACGAGCGCATGGAGGAACCGCGAAGCGGTGCGCCAGGCAGGAAATGGTGCACGACCCGGATGTTCGGGAAGTCGTACAAAGGAATCGCGTTGCGGTCCCCGCCGCCTTCGGGCTGCGCGAGCGCAACCGGCGGCGCAGGGGGAAACGGACTTGCGATCTCACGCGCGGCGAGCAACGCGCCGGGCGGACCCGGCCGCATCATATGCGACTGGCTCCAGACATCGTGGTGCCAGTCCACCACGCTTCCGTCCGAACCCACCGAGGCTTCGATCTTGGCGACCATGCCCGGACCGAACGGCTCCCACGCGTGCTCCTGCTCGCGCATCCACTGCACGCGTATGGGACGACCGGGCGTCGCGACCGCGAGGAGGGCCGCGTCCGCCGCCACGTCATCCGCGCCATTCTGCCCGTAGCAGCCTGATCCCTCGACGTGGATGCAGCGGACGTTGTCCTCGGACGTCCGGAGCAACCCGGCGATAGCGCGTCGGAGCGGATAGACGCCTTGGGTGTGCGTCCAGATCGTGACGACCCCGTCTTTTGCTTGGCCGATCGCACAGGATGGGCCGATCGAACCGTGCGCGAGATAGGGCCGGGTGAATGTGCCTGCCGAGGTCGGGCCGGTGAGGCTGTGCTTTCCCCTATCGAGGATGATCGAGTCTTCGCTCGGGAGCTCCAGCAGAGCGGCCGTCAGGTTCGCCTCGTCGGGAAGGCTCGGCGTTTCCGCCCACGTCGCCGACGTGGCGAGGACGCGCATCGCCTGGATGGCGGTCCATTCCCCTTCGGCCAGAACGCCGACGAAGCTCCCGTCGCGAAGGATCTTCACCACGCCTGGAATGCGTTCGGCCGTGCTCTTGTCGAGGCTCGTCAGGATTGCTCCGTAGCTCGGCGGTCGCAGGACACGCGCATGCAGCATTCCGGCGGGACGCATATCCTGGACGTAAGCTGGCTGGCCCGTGACCTTGCCCGGAATATCGACCCGCGGCACCGGCCGCCCCAGGACCGTGAACGAGGACGGAGGCGTGAGATCCGAAGTCGGCTGGGCCTCGGCGGTTAGCAACGTGTCGGTGACGAGCTCGCCATAGCCGAGCCGGGCACCGCCGGCGCCGATCACGGCTCCGTCCTCGGCCCGCAGGGTGGCAGCGGGCTGTCCGAGCCTCCGCGACGCCTCCGCGACGAGGAGTGTCCGGACCTGCGCGGCGGCGTTCCTGATGGCGGTACCCGAGTCCTGCATCGAGTGGCTCGCCGCCGTGTAGCCCTCGTCGGGGGTGCGACCGGTATCTGCGGTGACGAGCGATAGCCGCGCGAGCGGCACCTTCAGTTCCTCGGCCGCGACCTGAAGAAGAGCCGTCGTCAGTCCCTGGCCCAGCTCGGCCTTCCCCGTCAGGACGGTCACCGATCCATTCGCGTCGACCCTGATCCACGCATCCAGGCGCGGCGTGTCGTCCAAGCTGCCCGGCAAGCCGCGCTTCGACGGTTTGCCGCCCTTACCTGTCTCGGTTTGGGCGAGAGCTGGCCGCATGATCGAGAACGCGAGCACCAAAGCACCGGCGCCGCCGAGCACCGATCGTCTCGTGACGGTGGGGGTCATCGTGACGAACTCCCGGTCGGGGCCGCCTTCGTCCGGATTGCGTCCGCGGCCCGCCCGACCGCACGGAGGATGCGCATCTGGGTACCGCACCGGCATAGGTGCGGTTCGAGCTCGGACCGGATCTGAGCGTCGGTCACGCCGGGGTCACGATCGAGGAGCGCCTGCACCCGCATCATCATGCCCGGGACGCAGAAGCCGCATTGCGCAGCCTGTTCCTCGATGAAAGCGCGTTGCAGGGGGCCCGGCGCCTCGACCGTTCCCAGACCTTCGAGGGTCGTGACGCGGCGGTTCTCGAGCAGCATCAGCGGCGTCAGACAGGAGAACACGGCCTCGCCGTCGACCACGACCGTGCAGGCCCCGCACTGCCCCAGTCCGCACCCGAACTTCGCCGCGTTGAGGCCGAACTCGTCGCGGAGGACGTAGAGCAATGGCGTGTCCGGCGAGGATGTCGCACTGCGACTTCGGCCGTTGAGAATCAATGTCGTCATGGAGCGTCCCTCACCGTTCGAGCCTCGGCCCCGATCGCTTCGCGGTCCCGGGCAGAGCCCTAGCCTCGCGGATCGCGTCCTCGACGCCTGGCCAGGAAGGCTTCCGTCCGAAACGAGTTCGTAAATGGGTGACGAGATCGAACACTTGGCGGTCATCCAGGATCGAGGCGAACCCGGGCATGATCGGCTGTGCGACACCGCCCTGGGCGGGCAGCCCCTGCATGATGACGTTCACCAGGTTTTCGGAGCTCTCGCCGGCAACGCCGGTCGACAACGAGAGATGAAGGCCTCCGAACGGAACGGGCCGACCGCCATCGTGACAGGATGCGCATGCGGTCGCGTAGATCCGCGCTCCGGGATCTTCCGATCCGGAAGGCGTCGGACCCTGCGCACCCGCCGACTGCGGTTGCCGTCCGGGTCCGGTCAAGTTCAAGCCCGACGCGGCACCTTTCGAACCGGGGCCTGCTCCGAGCGTCGCGAGATACCGTGCCATCGCGGCGACATCCCGCCGCGGAACAGTCGCGAGATTTTCGACGACAGGCGCCATCGGACCCCGCGCCACGCCGTGCTCCCGACTGTAGCCTTCGGCGAGGTACTGGGTGAGAGCCTCCTCCGTCCAGGGGATCGGCGCCTGCGAAGCCCGCCCAAGCGCGTAGGCATGCCAGCCTTCCGCTTCGCCGCCCTCCAAGGCGTGCGACCGCTTCTCCGCGCCAGCGACGTTGCGAGGGCTATGGCAGCCGCCGCAATGCCCGAGGCCCTCGACGAGATAGCGCCCCCTGTTCCAGGTCTTATCCTTCATCGGATCGGCTGCGAGTCGGCCCTCACGGAAGAAAAGGAGTTTCCAGCCCGCAAGCACGAGCCGTACATTGAGCGGGAAGACGAGTTCGTTCGGCGGCGCCGTCGCGACCACAGGCTCACGCGTCATCAGGAAGGCATACAGCGCCTTCGCGTCGGGGTCGCTCGTCAACGTGTAATGGTCGTATGGAAAGGCAGGATAGAGGTGGCGCCCTTCGCGATCCACGCCTTCACGTAGCGCTCGGACAAAAGCCTCCTCGGGCCAAAGACCAATACCCGTACCCGTGTCTGGCGTGATGTTGGTCGAGTAAAGCGTTCCGAAGGGTGTCGGCATCGCCAGACCGCCCGCAAAGGGCCGTCCGCCCGGCGAAGTGTGGCAGGTGTTGCAGTCACCAAGGGCGGAGAGCTCGCCTCCGCGTCGCACGACGTCCGGATCGAAGCTCGGTTGCGATGGCGGTGTCGACGGCTGGATCGCAGGGTGCCATGCATAGGCCAGCGCGCAACCGAGGCCGATCAGCCCGAGCAGCCCGACCTTGATGAAGGTGCTTCCTACCCGCACGCCACGGCCCTCTTGGTGTGACAAGGGGCTTACGCGAATCACACGTTCGTAGATTGTCGATTTCAGGTTCCATTTGCACGATCGGACGCTGCGAAGCGCCTCGTCCCTCGTGGATCGTGTCTCGACTCCCAATAAGGTTGGCGACGGGGATGCTCGGTTGGATCATCCGGGACTCCCCGATCTGGATGATCTCTATCGGCGAATGTTGGAGATCAGCGACCCATTGGTGAAGCGCGTGACCTCAGCGGTGGGATCCTTGACGGCACCTCGACGCATCGTGGCGGATTCAAACTGCTTTCAATCTCGGGGGAATCGCGATCATGTTGCCCCTCACCATTCTTCTCGGTGCCCGCATATGCCAGCACGTGGCTCGCGATGCATCTAGCCGCGAAGGCCGCTCGAGGTGCGCGCAGATATCAGGTCTGAAAACTGACGATGAACTTGGGTTTCAGTCTGTCTTGCGGGTGTTATCAACTCGACGCGAGTTCAGCTGCCTTTCCGGGCATGACGCAGACGGAGGCGACGAGGCGAAGACCCGTTGGAGTGCTTGCGTACGCGGCGCTGGCAACGCTCATCACGCAGATCTTTCCCGTAGGCTCGAACCATGTTCGTCGCCGCGGCGATTTCATCAATGATTACGAGGGCATCGGGATCAAGGGGATTGACCCGCGAGTCACGCCTCACGCGCGGCTTTCACAGCCCGTCTGCTTCTACTCCAGGGCATGGAGAAGCCGATTTCACGGGCGATCCGATGCTGGCCGGAGAACCGCCGCAGCCCGCCGATGCCCGCGCGCAGAGCCGCTTGGCCAGGCTATCCACGCACTTCGTGCAGGAAGGTCTCAGCCTACCATCGATCGTTCTCGAGGATCCGCTCGGCGAGCGTTTCGATGGTCGGCGCGCGTCGCAGCCCGCGCGAGGGCCGGGGTTCGATCGCGCCGTCGCCTGTGAGTGTCAGAGCCAGCGGATCGCGCTGGATGAGCCGATCCGAAAGCGTTTGGCCGTTGATTGACGCGAAGTCCCGGCCCTATCACGCGGTCTCGCAGATCCCCCGATCGTGCCGGCGGCATTCCGATCCCCTCGGGAAGCCCAGCATCGCAGCACGTCTGCGGACAGTTCGTTAGACCCAACGGTCCAAGCCAGACAGCCACGGCTCCCGCACGAGCGCATGCGCAGCCGCTTTCTAGCCGCTGGCATTTAACCCTCTCCGCTCATTGTCGTGGCCCGGTTTGCCGTCATACGATCCGAGGGTATGATAGGCTGGATCTCCTGAGGCTATCATCGTATTTCACGCGCCCTCGATGGTGCCTTTTTTGCATATAGTCCCGAAGAGTTCCCGGGCGAATATCGCGCCCGCCAAGAACGAGCGGGTAAGGCAACTGGCCGCGTCGACCGATGAGGACAACCTAGGAAAGCACTGTGGAAGGACACGGCCTAGAAAAGTTCAAAGACGCAAGCCTCATCGCCACATCGTCACGGCGGTCGTGGACCCTTTTGGCTGCAGAGGTCCGAAGCCACAAGGCCGGAGAGATATCCGCCTTTACGCCCCAAAACGCCGAGATTACGCAGGTCATCCAAGAAACCGGATTAGCCACGTCATTGCGAGGTTCGGGCGGCATCTTCCAGGAGGTCGTTAGCATTCCCGGTACGATGTGGCTTTGCCCGGCAGGCATACGGGAGGAGGCTACGCGGCTATCGGACGACTTTCCAGAGGTGCTGCACATCTACATCCCGCAGCACACTTTCATCCGGGTGGGAAGCGAAAGGGCCGTCGATCCCTCCGCTCAGAACATCCGCTACGAGTGCCAGGTCGCCGACCCTGTGATTCATCGGATCACACAAGAAGTCATCAAGGAGCTCCACCATGAAACCTCGTCCGGCGGCCTGAAGATCGACGCGCTCGCGGTCGAACTTGTCAGCAGCCTCGCTCACGATCATTTGGAGTCGTCCTCCTCAAAAGTGTCGCTATCTCTAGCAAAAGGCTGGCTTGATCGACAAAGATTGGATCGTGTGCTACAGTACATCGATGCAAATCTTGACAATGAAATTCGCGTAGATAATCTAGCTGAAGTCGCATGCTTTAGTATTTTTCACTTTGCGCGAGCATTTCAGATGGCCACGGGTCGGCCTCCCCATGCCTACTTGAGCGAACGAAGGCTCGATCGAGCCAAGCACCTGTTGGCCTATTCAGATGCTTCGATCGTCGATATCTCCCTGACCTGTTGCTTCTCGGGACAGGCAAATTTTACAAAGGCTTTCACACGCGCAGTGGGAATGAGCCCAGGCCGCTTTCGTCGAGCTCACAGTTGACTGGCCAAGTCGGTCGCGTCGAGTTGCTGGCAGCCCGCCTTGGCTGATCTTGGGGCTAGGCTCCCCGCAGGATCGCCATCGCCTAGACCGACAGCCGATCATTGGCGACGTGCGGGTGGACGGGGTTGGCGCTACGCTCCGACAGCAGTGCCTGTTGGATGCGCCAGGCGCGGGCGGACGTTCAAGCCGCCCGGCAGAGCCCCTGCGATGGACGGACCGCTCTCGATCCACGCGTCCATGACGACCCCGAGGCGATCCCCCGGCGTAGACTCGCTGAGTAGGTGTCAATTGTCAGGTCCAGAGCTTCGGACGGCGGCAAGTCGCCATCGCGGTGGCGTTCGGGCCAAAAACCAGCCAGCCTCCGCGTTCCTTGTATCGGCCCTGACGAAAACCCGTGCCGTGCCACGGCCTCCGATTCCAGCCGCTCCCGTGACAAGTGGCCGACGTCGGAAGCGCTCGCCATCCAGGGATCGCTCAAGCTTCCGAGCCCGGCAGGCCCGTGATGGTTGGGGCGCCGCGCTCGTAGACCGGCGTGCCGGCGCGATGCTCCAGCGCCCAGGCGGCAATCTCGTCCTTGCGGGCGAACCACACGTCCGGCTTCGTCCGCGCATAGGCAAAGAATCGGTCTAGCGACCGCACCCGGTTGGCGTGGCCCGAGATGCGGTCGTGCAGCGACACGACCATCAGTCGCCGCCGGTGCGCGCCCTCCGCGTAGAGCTGGTCGAACTCGTCTCGCAGCGCCTGCTCGTAGGCGGCTGGGTTCCAGGCCTGGAAGGGGAACGACACGATGTCATTGAGGTGGAACGTATAGGGTACGGTGACGAAGTCGCCGCCCTTCAGCGGGACGATGAATGGCTCGTCGCGGCTCGGCTCGTCGATATGGTAGCGGAAGCCAAGGCCCTGCAGGATGTCGAGTGTGCGGGGCGAGTTGCGCATCCAGTAGGCGTTCCAGCCCACCGGCCGCTGACCGGTCGCTTTCTCGATCGCCTCAACGCTGTCGGCGATGAAGCGCCGCTCGGCGTCCGGATCAAGGAAGTAGCTGTTCTGCCATGTGCGCCCGTGCGCGGCAGCCTCGTGCCCCCGCCGAACGATCTCACGCGCCAGGTCCGGTGCCTTCTCGACGGCCTGGCCGATCATGAAAGACGACATCTTCACCTGATGCCGATCGAACAGGTCGAGCAACCTCGGGATGCCCTCGTAGACGCCGTACTGGAAGAAGGCGTTGGTCGGCAGGTCCGGCAAGCCCTGCTCGATAGGATCCGGGATGACGCCCCCCGCACCCGAGATCGGCTGGCCGCCGGCCTCGAACATCAGGGAGAAGCTGACCGCCAGGCGGGCGCCGTTCGGCCAGAAGGTGTCGATGTCGGTGTCGGCCAGTGCGGCCTCCTGTGCGTGGAGGGGTGAAGGGAGAGCGGACGCCGCTGCGACGGCGAGGCCGCCGCCGAGAACCGTCCGGCGGGTGAAGGGCTGGGCTGGCTCCCTCAGGCGCGCGAGCCTCGCATCTTCAAGCGGGCTGTTGTCCATACTGACGCGACCTCCAACCTTGCTCTAAATTTTTATGAATCTTCATTTAGTCGTTGAGCTAAATCCCGTGGCTTTCGCTAAAAGCAAAAATTTTTAAATCCGACCAAAATCTCACATTGAAATAACCATGCGCTCGAGACGAACTCATGTTTTCCCTGAAGTAACGCCCTTCGAGTGCCGCGTCGCTCGATCGGTTCCTATGAATTCATAAATCGCCGAGCAAAGCTGTCTCGGAAACCATACGAACGTATGGATCGATGGTGGAACTCGTCTGCGTCCGCGCACATGGCTTATGGGCTCCGAGCCGGCACGAAGGCCCCTCAATGGTTTTCGGTGCGAGCGCACGAGGCACGGCCCTTCCCGACGGATCGTACCCGGAGGGCCCTGCGGTCGGGGGACATCGCCGCATCGCGCGCTCAGTGCTAAGATATCGCCGGTCGCTTTCAGGCTTCCGGCATGTCGAGATTGGCAGATGCAGTCTCGAGGGAGGCACCTTCTCGTCGATCAGGCGCGCGGCGGCACGTGCCCGCGATTTGACATGGAAGCCGACGAGGTGGCGCGCTCCAGCTGCGCGCAGCGGCTCACCTGACGGGCAAAGGACGCCCCGAGGCGGACGAGGGGACGATCCACCCTGCTGGACGATCGCGTTGGCGTGCCGACATGGTCAGCTCGGCGCAGGAGTGCGTCCCAAGGGCGCGGAGTCGTCGGGCTCGGCGTCTTGACCGAGGTAGAGGAGGCCGCCCTCGATCCATCGTTGATCGCCGCGCGTCACACCGGAACACCGAAGGCGATCGAGCATACAAAAGTATAGTCGGACCCACTCGTTGCAGGGATTATCGCTGTTGCCGGCCGCTCCTCACCGGCAGTTTCATACGAAGGTATTCATAGTTCCACGGCGAGGATCTGTGTTGAGTTGCTCTCGTCAAATCACGGGGCACAAGTCATGATCATAGAAAATGAGCACGCCGCCTCGTTGGCGGAAGCTTTCTCCATCAAGGACGCGGGGCAATTGGCGCGCATGGCCGAGATGGGCGCTCGATCCAGCTCGATGGCGCACGACCTGAACAACCTCCTTCAGATCATCGCAGGCAATCTTGATCTCGTGGCCACCGATCTCCTGGACGAGAAGGCCGCCCGGCACTTGTCGCTCGCCCGTGCCGGGGTCGAGCGCTGCACCCACTTGGCGCGTCGTACCTTGAAGCAGGGATGCTCGCGCGAGACCGCTGACCTCCTCCAGGTGTCCCGCTTCCTCAAGGAGGTGGCCGACCGACTTGGCTTCGCTGGCGGGCACGGGATCACCCTTGAGATCGTGGCGGTCGACTCGGCTCTCGCGATCGAGGCGGATGAAGCGGAGTTGGAGAACGCGCTACTGAACCTCGTGCTCAACGCACGGGACGCCATGCAGGGCCAGGGCCGGATCCGGATCAGCTGCCACGCCTCGCCAGCCGGGGGCTCGCAATCGGATGGGAGCGCGGTCGCGCCCGGCCGGGTCGTGTTGCTTGTAGAGGACACCGGTCCCGGCATCGCGCCGGATATCCAGGGAGCGGTCCTGAAACGCTTCTTCACCACGAAGGCGCATGGAACCGGCCTGGGATTGGCGAACGTGCGAGCCTTCATGGCCGAGGCGGCCGGTACGCTCTCCATCGGCAACGGGCCCGGGGGCGGGGCCGTCGCCACGCTGTCATTCCCTCGGGCGCCGGCGGAGTCGCCGCCCACGTACGTCAGGAGCCGCATCCATGTCGATTGAGGTGAGCGTCGATCCGAGCGATCCCTGGATCCGCGAAGCACAGACCTTCCCGGTGCTGACGCCCGAGATGATGGCGCGCGTCCAGGGATACGGCCGGGTCGAGGCGTTCGAGGCCGAAACGCCGCTCTTCGAGCGCGGTGACCGGGACATCGACTTCTTCATGGTCCTGGACGGCTCGATCACGATCGTGGTCGACGACGTGCGCATGGGAAGCACGCCGCTCTTCACGTACCGGCCGGGACAGTTCACCGGCGAGCTGAACCTCTACAACGACCGTCAGATGCTTGTCGGAGGGCGGGCGCAGGCGGGCAGCCGGGTGGCTCGCGTCGAGCACGCGGACTTCCGTCGCCTCGTTTCCGCCGAGCCCGACATCGGTGAGATCGTCCTCCGAGCCTACATACTGCGCCGCGTCGGCTTCATCCGGCATGCCCAGGGTGGGGTGGTGCTGGTCGGCCATCGGCAGAACGGCAGCCTGATCCGCCTCCAGCGCTTCCTGACGCGCAACGGCTACCCCCACGAGATTCTCGATCCGAAGGCGGCCGGAGAGGACGCCCTTCTAAGCGGACTCGACATCCAGGCGGCCGACCTCCCGGTGGTGATCGCCCCGAACCGCGAGGTCATGCGCAATCCGACGAACTTCGAGCTGGCCGCTCGACTGGGCCTCACGGAGACGCTCGATCCCTCCCTCGTCTACGATGTCGCCGTGGTGGGCGCCGGCCCCGCCGGGCTTGCCGCCGCCGTCTACGCCGCCTCGGAGGGCCTCGACACGATCGTCGTCGAGGCCCTCGCGCCCGGAGGGCAAGCCGGCACCTCGTCGAAGATCGAGAACTACCTTGGATTCCCGACAGGCATCTCGGGCCAGGCGCTCGCCGGCCGGGCACAGATCCAGGCCCAGAAGTTCGGAGCGCATCTCGCGATCGCGCGGAGCGTCACGTCCCTTGAGTGTTCCGGCAGCCCGTTCCTGCTGCGGCTGGACGACGACCAGAGCCTGCGGGCTCGGTCCGTCGTGGTGGCGACCGGCGCCCGTTACCGCAAGCTCGACGTGCCCGACTTCGGCAAGTTCGAGGGCCAAGGGATCCAGTACGCGGCGACCGCCATGGAGGGCCAACTCTGTTCCGGCGAGGAGGCGGTCGTCGTCGGGGGCGGGAACTCTGCCGGACAGGCCGCGATGTTTCTTTCGAGGGTGGCGCGCCATGTCCACATCCTGGTGCGGGGCCCGGGGCTCGCCGCCACCATGTCGGATTACCTCGTCCAACGGATCGCAACTTCCTCGCGGATCACGTTGCACACCCACACGGAGATCACGGCCCTGCACGGCGACGACCACCTGCGCGGCGTCACATGGGCCGATAGCCGGACCGGCGGCTCGGTGACCAAGCAGATCGGCAGCCTGTTCGTGATGATCGGTGCGGTTCCCAACACCGATTGGCTCGGCGGCTGCCTCGGGCTGGATCAGCAAGGCTTCGTTCGAACCGGCGTCGACGACCATGGCCAGACCACGAGCGCACCGTTCGCGACAACACGCCCGGGGATCTTCGCGATCGGCGATGTCCGCTCCGGCTCGGTCAAGCGCGTGGCGTCGAGTGTCGGCGAAGGATCGGTCGTTGTGCATGCCATCCACGACTACCTTAACCCGGCGCTCTAGGCGGCTGACCTGCCGGCCGCCCGGCGGCGGCCGAGGCAGCGGATCGCGCTTCCGAAGGATCACGCGGGCGCCCGGCCGAAGGCGCCGTCGCCGTGGCGTAGGTGGGGGAATGTTCCTCGGCTCGGGGGGGCGCCGTCATCAGAGCTTGGCGATCGCCCTGGCACGCCCGACATCGACGCCATGGGAGGCCCTCCCCACGAGAGATTTTGCGGAACCGATTGATCGTGGACGTCGGGATCGTGTCAGTGCGAGGGCATTCCGACTCGCGGCAGCCACGACCGTTTGTGGCGGCTTGATCTCCGCCGTGACCCGCCCCGGGCTCAGCCCTCCCGATCGGTCAGTGGCAGGGCCGCGGGAGGGATGTCTCCCGCCGCCGCGAGCAACAGCAAATCGGTAAGCTGCCAACGCAGGACCAGCAATGTGTCCAGCTCCCCGTTGAGGCGCCGCTCGACCTCGGTGGTGTCGGCTTCGGTCCCTATCAGTGCGGTCAGCGCGCGGGTCGCGGCCGTTGAGCCCAGCTCCGCCTCGGCGATGCGGCGATGTAGATCTACACAGAGTGCTCTGGGTCCGGAGCTCGCCATGCTCATCCGACGCCCGAGGCATCCGCCAAGGGATTGGCCCGGTGCGCTCGGACAAGACCGAGGCTCGTCATGTAGGACGCGAGCAGCATCTCGTCCTCGGCCGTGACCTGTCCGTTCCCGGCCAAGCGGGCGACGACGATGCACTGGCGGTGGAGGCGACGTTCACACGCGACAATGCCCTCGTTCGTAGAGATAAGCGCGTCAATCCACGACACTGGCCGATCCGCTTCCATGTTCGTCGTTGTATCCGGGAAGGCGAAGTCGAGGATGTGCGGCAGGGCGAACGGCCACGGGGCGAAGCCATCGGCCTCCGAAGGCCCGCCCCGGCGGACGGGGATGGGTGAGGTCCGTATCGATCCGAGCATGACCGGCGGCCTGGCACGGAGTCCCTTGGCGGGCGCGCATCAGTCAGCCCAACCGAATGAACGCGCGCCCGGCGATCAGCTCAGCCACGCGATTAACCTTCCCCTCGCAAGGCCCGCATCGTTCAGGTCGATCGCCGTTCGCGCGTGAGCCATCGTCGATCCAGTGAGAAGACCAGAATTCCCGGCCCCCGTCTTGGACCGCAGTGCCTTTTCTTGAAGGATACGGATCCCGCCCGAGTTTCCAGGAGCGATGCCCATCCGGGGCAATCCGGAATGCTTGGGTTACCGCAGCTCCGTTCAAGTATTACTCCACGGCGCCGGATAGGATGAAGTGCCACCCCCAGGTGCCGGTCATGCCCATTCGGCTTGCGGCGTAGTCTTAACGATCTCGAGGAACGGCTCGATGTCCAAGGTTTGCACCCACACCGATCAAATCCGGACCGTCCGGCCGAGCGCGCGCGGATGCGAGGAGTGTCTGCGGATCGGTAGCGCGTGGGTGCACCTGCGCCTTTGCCGTTCGTGCGGCCACGTCGGCTGCTGCGACCAGTCCCCTTACAGGCACGCCACCCGCCACTTCCAGGCGACCGCCCATCCGATCATCGAAGGCTATGATCCCCCGGAGGGTTGGGGCTGGTGCTATGTGGATGAGGCCTTTCTCGATCTCGGTACCGACACCACCCCGCAGGACGGACCCATACCCAGGTTCGTCTAGGAGGATGGGACGGGACCGGCGCGGTCGAGTCGCGGGCCGCCGATGCTCACGTTCGTCCCGGGGCGGTGGCCGAACCCGCTTCCGGCGGTCGAGCCCGGGGGGCCGGAAGGCGGACGCTGAAATGCCTTGCCGGCTCGTGCACTCGGTAGGATGGGCGCACGGCGCGGCGGACGCTTCCATCGCGCCGCGGAGCCGGGCGACGTGATGCCCGATGCCGCGTGGTCGACGGGGCTGGGCCTCGGGGCCGTCGTCCTCCTGGTGCTGGCCAACGGCTTTTTTTGTCGCCGCCGAGTTCGCCCTGGTGTCCGTGCGCGAAAGCCGGGTTGCCGAGCTGGTCGCGGATGGGCGGAGGAACGCCAAGGCGCTGAAACGGGCGACCGATCGCCTCGACGCCTATCTGGCGGCGACGCAGCTCGGCATCACCCTCGCGTCGTTGGCGCTCGGCTGGATCGGCGAGCCCGCCCTCGCCCACCTGATCGAGCCAGCCCTGGCGTGGCTTCCGAGCTCCCTCGGGACGACCGCCTCGCACAGCGCGGCGGCCGCTCTCGCCTTCGTTGGCATCACGGGCCTGCATATCGTCCTGGGAGAACTTTCGCCGAAGAGCTTCGCCCTCCAGCGAAGCGAGCGCACGGCCCTGGCGATCGTCCGCCCGCTGGGCCTGTTCCTGTTCGCGTTCCGACCCGCGATCCTTATCCTCAACGGTCTCGGCAATGGGGTGCTGCGCCTGGTCGGTCTGCGCCCGGGTCACGGCGAGGGTTCGCGGTACTCGACGGCCGAGTTGAACCTCCTCGTCCAGGCAAGCCAGAAAGCGGGCCTGATCGAGGAGGCGCAGCAGGAGGCGGTGGAGCGAATCCTCGCGATCGGCGGGCGCCGGACCCGGGACATCATGACCCCGCGCCACGACGTCGAGTGGCTCGACCTCGAGGGCGAGACGAGTTCCGTCCACGCCACCATCCGCGCGTGCGACCACGCGCGGATGGTGGTGAGCCGGGGCGTCGTCGACGAGCTGGTCGGCGTCGTCGACGAGCAGGACCTGCTCAACCAAGTTCTGGAGGGCGGGACCATGGACGTGGCGGCGGCGACTCGTGTCCCCACCGTCGTGCACGAGGGCCTGTCGATCCTGCGCTTGCTCGATGTCTTTCAGAACGGGTCCGTACGCTTGGCGGCCGTGGTCGACGAGTACGGGAGCCTGGAAGGCATCGTCACGCCGACGGACCTGCTGGAGGCCATCGCCGGGGAGCTTCCCGAGGTTAGGGAAAAGCCATGGGTGATCCACTGCAAGGACGGATCCCTGTCACTCAATGGCGCGATGCCGGCGGTGGAGGGCCTCGATCGGCTGGGCATGGCCCATGGCGGCGAGAGCGACGGGTTCGCCACCATGGCGGGGTTCGTGATCTTCCATCTCGGGCGGATCCCCGTGGCCGGGGACAGCTTCGAGGCTCATGGGTGGCGGTTCGAGGTCACCGAAATGGCCGGCCACCGCGTCGCGCGCGTGTTGGCGAGCCGTATCGGGGGGCACCAATCCCCGGCGGCACCGGAAACCCGGCTCAGCCACCCTCCCGCATAGGGCCCACATCGACCGCCCCGGCCCCTTTGCCCGTTCGCCGTTGCCGACCGCCGCCGCCCCGACCGCGTGCCGGGCTCCGATCACCTGGGATCGGCGGTGTCGGCGTCGCGCGGCGACCGCATCGCCATACCCGGAAGCGCGCCAGGCGCGGGCGTGCGTCCCCCGCGCCTCAGCCGTCGCGGCCCGGTCCGCCCAGCGCCTGTACGGCGATCGCGAGGGCGCCTAGGACGACGCCAAGGGCCACCACCGCGTTCCACCCGCCGATCTGCCACGCGGATGTTGCTGCGGCCGACCCTAGCGCCCCGCCCAGGAACATCGCCCCCATGAGCACGGTGTTGAGCCGGGCGCGCGCCTCGGGGCGCAGGGCGAAGACGATATGCTGGTTGGCGACCAGGGTGGATTGCATGGCGAAGTCGAGCAGGACCACCCCGATCACGAGGCCGGCCAGAGACGTCCAGAGCCCGAAGACCGCCCATGATGCCAGGGTGAGCACGGATCCGCCCAGCACCACCGGCCGCGAGCCACGCCGGTCGGCGAACCGACCCGAGAGAGGCGCCGCGAAGACGCCGATCGCGCCCACGACGCCGAACAGGCCGGCTACGTCCGCGCCGTAACCGTAAGGCGGCCCCTGGAGCCGGAACGCCAGGATGGTCCAGAACACCGTGAAGGCGGCGAATACGAGCGCCTGGGTCGCCGCCGCGCGCCGCAGGGCGGGGTAGCTCCGCCACAATTCGGCGAGCGAGCCCAGGAGCGCCCCGTAGCGCAACGTCGAATCGGGCCGGCTGTGAGGCAGCGTGGCCATCATGAGCGCCCCGGCCGCGAGCGCCATCGGCACGCCGAGCCAGAACATCTCCCGCCAGCCCCCGTGGGTCGCGATGAAGCCGGCAAGCGTGCGGCTGAGCAGGATGCCCGTCAGGATACCTGACAGGATCGTGCCGACGGCGGCCCCGCGCCGCTCCGGTGCGGCGAGATGCGCCGCGAGCGGGACGATCTGCTGGGCGACGGTGGCCGACAGCCCGACGACGAGCGAGGCGAGCACCACCAGCGACGCCGTGGGCGCCAGGGCCGCGAGCGCGAGCGCCACCGAGAGGCAGCCGAACTGAATGACGATCAAGCGCCGCCGCTCGACGATGTCGCCCAGCGGCACGAGCAAGAACAGTCCCGCCGCGTAGCCGAGCTGCGTCGCGGTTGGGATCAGGCCGGTGATCTCGCCGGGCATGTCCTGCTCGATCAAGCCGAGCATCGGCTGGTTGTAGTAGATATTCGCGACCGCGATCCCGGCGGCCGCCGCCATCGCGAAGGTGCGCCCGCGGCGTTCCGGCAGTGCCGCAGCCTCGTTCGTCGAAACGTGTGCGGACATCGTCCCGCCCCCCGGAGCCCACGGACATTCAACGGCGGCAGTCTTCACCGAGCTGTCCGGCCGTATTCGGTCGTGCGGCCGTGCCGCTCGACATGCAATCATATCTAAGGATGATCATCCGGACCTCCTTGCGCCCGTGGGCCGCTCTGATTCCACCTCCAGCGTGTCGGCGGCCTTGCTGTGGCGCGACGATCGCGGCTAGACCGACGGGCGCGATCCGGCATTTGGTCGAGAAGCAAAAGAAGCTTGTCGCGCGCCCTCGCGACCGACGAGGCACATGGCCCTCCCTCATGCCCGAGGTTGTCGGTGAGACGTAAGGGGCGGCGTTCGCTGCGATCCGGTGAGTGGCTGGCACTGCCGCCTTGCTCCGCGCCATAAGTTACCGGGCCATTGGATGGCCGCCACGCTCCCGCCGTCGACGGAGCGCATCTGCGCATCGCGTGATCGCTGTTTGGACGGTCCTCACGAATAACCATCCATGGCACTGTCACGAGGATCTGGGATCGTCCCGCGCCGATCAGGAGGCCGCCACGTCCAAAAGGTTTGTCGTTGCCGGCCGCTCGATTGGAGCCTTCGGCCTGTCGGTCTCTAAACCCTGACATTCCGTTACGGCATGCCGGATTGGATAATTTGCCTATCCTGTCGTCCCATATCTATGAATAGGGACTCTGCTTCGTGAATATAAACTTATCACTTCTCTTGAGCGGAGCACCTGCATTGCAAGTTTTTAATTTGTGGAAATGTATTGGGAGGCACATCTTGGAAGCGAGGGCGCACATCACGAACATGCAGCTTGTCGATACAAATCACTGAGCTTCGCTCCAACTTCATCGACTTGGCAGCCGAGATCGTCGTCGCCTATGTCGCGAACAACTCCGTCCCCGTGTCCGAACTCCCGAGACTTATCCGAAGCGTGCACGGCGCGGTCGCCGGCTTGGCCTCGACCGCACCTTATTCCGCCCCCACCTCTGTGGACCGTCCCGAAAGGCCGACGGCGGCTCAAATTCGCAAGTCTCTTCGGACGCAGGACATCCTGAGCTTCATCGACGGCAAACCATACAAGACCCTGAAGCGGCACCTGACGGCCCATGGCCTCGACCCGCGCTCGTACCGCGAGCGATACGGGCTGCCCACGGATTACCCAATGGTCGCCCCGAGCTATGCCGAACGGCGATCCGCGCTCGCCAGGGCGATCGGCCTCGGTCGCCCCGGGGCGATGGCCGAGAACGCATCGCGGGAGCGTCGCGAGGTCGCCTGACCGAGCGCGGCAACGACATCCCAGATCCACCATCGGCATGCTCCACGGCCGCATGGTCGTTGGAGCATGCCAGCGGCATATACCGCCGCGAACCGATGTCGCCGATGCTCGCGCCTCCCGCGCCCCCAAGACGCCAAAGTCATCCGGAAGGGCGCGCGCGGCGGACGGCTCGTCAGGCTCTCGCTCGGGGGTGCGCCTCTCGTTCGGTTCAGGCGGGACTGACGTGACTATCGAGCTGCGCCGGACGGGTTGCGAACGTGGATCGTCGCGGTCATGCCCGCCGCCAGGTGCACGTCGCGGGGCAGCTGCTTGAACTGAACCCGCACGGGGATCCGCTGCGCGAGGCGGACCCAGGTGAAAACCGGGTTCACGGAAGGGAGGCCGGCGATTCCCGGTGCGGAGTTGGGATCCATGATCCCTCGTCCGATGCTCTCGACCCGCCCCTCGATCAGGCGATCCGGATAGCCCATCAGCCAAATGTCGGCCGGATCCGAAACCTGGATCCTACGGAGCTGGGTTTCCTCGAAATACCCCGTTACCCAGAAGCTCTCGGAATCGACCAGGGTCATCACCGATTGACCGATGTTGGCGTAGGTGCCCGTCTGGAGGAGGAGGTTCGTGACATAGCCGGTCACCGGAGACCGAACCTCGGTCCGTTCCAGGTTCAGTTTCGCGTTCGCCAGATCCGCCACGGTCGCGTCGTACGCGCCCTGCGCTGCCTGGGCGTTGCTCTGGTAGGCCTGGCGCACTTCGGCGCTCACCGCGAGATCGCTGAGTTGGTTGCGCCGATCCGCCTCCGCGCGCATGTTCGTGAGCTGCGCATGCGCCCGTTCGAGGGCGGCCTGGGCGCGTTGCACGGCGATCCGATAGTCGCGGTCGTCGATCCTGAAGAGTACCTCGCCTTTTCGAACCGCTTGATTGTCGGTCACCGAGACGTCCGTCACCATCCCGGACACCTCCGAGGCGACCTGGGCGGTATACACGCGCACGCTTCCGTCGCGTGTCCACGGGGTATCGAAATAGTACCTCCAGGCGAGCCAGGCGAGGAGGATTGATCCGCCGACGACCGTCATCACCGCGAAGAGGTTGAACGCGGAGGGCACGACGGGCACCGGAGGAGCCGTCTTGGTGCTCGGGGACGGCGACGCGATGCGCTCGTCACCCACGTAGTGATCGTTTTTCAGAAGAGCCACTTACAGACGCCCGAGAAGCAGGACAAAGCTGGAGAGGGTCGCGACGAAGAGTGCGAGTTCCAGGATCGGCGATCGTGTCATCGACATGCCCGGCAACGCCCGCTTCAGGACGGCACCGATGATCATCGTGCAGATCGTGGCGATGAGCAGCCCCAGCGCGAAGGGCGCGATGAAGACCCCGAGCACGTCGATCTCGCGGAGGGGCATGCCTAGCTCCCCCGCCAGATGCGCTCGGGAAGGATGATCCGGAAGGCGGCCGCGGCGAAGGCGATGCCGCCGAAGACGGCGACACTTTCGTTCAGCGAGGCCGCCAGGTCGTATTGCATCGGGTTCGTCGGCGCGACCGCGATGAGGAATGAGAGGTTGTAACCGAGTGCCGGCGGGGTGGTGCGAGGCTCCGTCATGCCGACCGCCCCCATGAAGAACAACGGGAACAGCGCGAGCGCGAGGAGCTCGAACGAGGCCGCCGAGGCGAGGAGCCCGTATCTCACCGCTATGCCGGCGAACTGCCCGAGGCCCGCCCCCCAGAGATAGCCCCGCACCCGGCGGTCCCCGTCCGGGATCGTGACGAAGACGATCGACACCACGCCCGCGAACAGGACGAAGACGCCGCCCGAAGGCCAGGCGGTCGCCATCCATATGGTCCAGGTACCTCCAACCACGAGAAAGGTGCGGAGGGTGTTCGCCCAGACCGAGGCAAGTTCCGGCAGCGGCGCGCCCTGGGCCTCTTGCTGACTGGGTTTGCCCTGCACGATCTCCGCGACCGCGCTCGCCACGTAGACGCATCCGACGCCGATGACGATCTCGGCACCGCGCTCGACGGCGGTATTGAAGGCGGTCAGCGGAGCCGACGCGCTCAGGAGCACGACGAAGCCCGCGGTCAGGCCGGCGAGCGCCGCTCCGTAGGAGGCAAACCCCGGAAGCCTGCCGCTCACATAGGTGCTGAGCGCGAACCAGCACGACAGATACATCCCCATGGCTATGGGGCTTTGCGAGAAGAGAGCCATTCCTGCGAGGCCCACGACGAGTCCAACCAGCGTTCCGGCGACGCGGGAAAGGCCCTTGCGGCCGACCTGGCCGCGCGTGGGCAGCGCGAGCGCGAGCACGGTCCAGGCCGCCCATCGCGGTGTCTCGAGCTGCAGCCACATCGCGAGCCAGAGTACGGCCAGGGCGGTGAGGGCGGAGCGCAGGCCGAATGGCACGCTCGTGCCGTGCAGGCCGAGGAAGCCGCCCAATCTTCCGGAGATCGTGAAACGCATGCCGGCACCGCTTGAAAAGGCTCCCCGAAACCGAGTCGCGGTCGCGCGACCCTCTCGCCGTCAGCACGGCGTCCGCGAACGGCGACGATGATGCACATCAGAGGAATGACGGCATCGCTAGAGCAATCTTGACGCCTACCCGTCGTGATGATGGCCATCACAAGCGTAGGAGAAACGAGAGCTTTCCCCCGATCGCGGCGGCCAGGTTCCAGACGCACGGCCGCAATCGCCGGTCGCGCTTGAGCATGCGGCGCAACTTTGGCCAGCGCGGCATGTCCATGCAGCCCAGAACACGCCACCAGATATCTCGGACATCTTCAGGTGCAACCTCTCGCATCTTGGCGGCCGCCATTCCCACTATGCCGATCCAGCGACCGGTCTCGACCACCACGAGGAAAGGATCCACCTTCAGGGACCGGTGACGAGACTGGGCCATCCGGGTCGCCGCCGCGGATGGCCGCCGACGTCGGGATGGTAGACTACTACAGAGCGGCGCTATTGGATCGCACGCTCATTTCTGGCACGTTTTGCTCATGGTGTGCTTCACGCCGCAGCAAACGTCCCGGCTCGGCCTTCCCGTGTCGCGTGAGCGGACCCCGGTGGCATTCGGTCCGCCGCCTCGTGATCCGGCGCTTGGCGCGGCCCGCCGGGGCCATGTGGAGCTAGGGTGCTCCCTTTCGTCCGGCGTCCGAGAATGTCGTCCACGCTGATCGCGTTATACCGTGCCGGTCGAATGCTTGCCGCGGCGCGACGCCCGCGATGGGCGATGGCCCGGTCACCTGCCAGGGGCCGAGAGGCCGGTCGACTGCATTGGTTTGCGATCAGCAGGCGTGCCTCGGGGGGATTTCTCGTGACGGGGATGTTCGCCATTCCTTACAAGGGCGAGGGGCGCAAACCGTTGCCCATCTTGGCCGCGCAGGTTCGGCCCACGCCTGGATCTCATCCGAAGCCCGGGCGGCGCGTTGACGGGCCGCCGCGCTCCCAACCGCAGCCCTTGAACGAGAGGGGTGAGCTCCAGCGAAGGATCGTGCGAGCTCTCCCTGCGACGCGACCACCAAGCCGTCGAGCGCACAAACCTCAGTATGATGTATTTGTCCGGTGGACCAAGCTACCGAACGCCGACCTCTATACCCGCGCAGTCAGGACTCGACGCGACAGCGTTCTGTTCTTGCCGTCGAAACTGAATTTTCAAAATGACGGTCGCGATCGACCGCAATCGGGGGCTGGTTTGTAAGGAATGGCAAATCTTCGTCAGGTCCTCTGGTTCGTGGCGCTCTGGATATTGGGATTGGTAAGCCTAGCCGCATTCGCCTTTGCTTTCCGTGGGGTCGTTCGGCTTCTCTGACGCTGAAATCCCGTCATGCGCGCCATTCATTCGTAAGCTTGGCGCCCGCGTACTTCCCTCCCCGGCCCTTGGCGCGTCGATCGCCCGGGCGGGGGAGGGTCATCCGAGGATGCCGTGCCACATCCACGGCGTCGAACTGTTTCATGCCGAGTGCTCAGCGGGAGGCGTAATCCGGCCAATCGGTATAGCCTTTTGAGCCGCCGCCATAGAAGAACTCCTTGGACGCCTCCGGTGCGAGTGGTTCATCTTTGCGAAGCCGCTCCACGAGGTCCGGATTGGAGATGAATGGCCGGCCGAAGGCGACCATGTCCGCACGGCCAGAGCGGGCGGCGTCGATGGCGATCTCACGCGTGAAGCCGTTATTCGCGATGTAGGATCCGCCAAAGCTCCGCCGGAGGGATTGGAAGTCGAAGGACTCGGGCAGATTGGCGCCCCGGGTCTGGCCCTCGATGCAATGAAGGTACGCGAGCTTGAGCGTGCCGAGCCGCTCCGCGAGGAAGCCGTATGTCTTCTGCGGATCGCTGTCGAACGGCGTGGCGCCGACGGAGTGCGTGGCGGGAGACAGGCGGATGCCGACACGATCCGCGCCGATCGCCTCCGCGACCGCCTCGCAGACCTCGAAGGGAAGGCGTGTGCGGTTCTCGATGGACCCGCCGTATCGATCGGTCCGATGGTTGGTGGAGTCGCGAATGAACTGCTCCAGGAGATAGCAGTTTGCCGCATGGACCTCGACGCCGTCGAAGCCGGCGGCGCGGGCATTCCTGGCAGCGCGGACGTAGTCCGCAATGATCCCATCGATCTCGCCCGTTTCCAATTCGCGCGGCTTGGATGGCGGTTCGAAGCCATGTTCGGTGAAGACCATGTCCCCGGCCTCGATGGCCGAGGGGGCCACCGGCGCCGCCCCGTCCTCCTGCAGGGAGACATGGGAGAAGCGGCCCACATGCCACAGCTGAAGGACCATCTTGCCGCCGCGCGCATGGACGGCCTTCGCCACCGGCTTCCAGGCCTCGACCTGTGCGTCGGTATAGATGCCGGGCGTGAAGGCATAACCCCGGCCTTGCCGCGAGATGTTCGTCGCCTCCGAGATGATCAGCCCGGCCGACGCACGCCTGCCGTAATACTCGATCGCAAGCGGCGTTTGTTTGCCATCCATGTCGCCGCGAGCGCGGGTAAGCGGGGCCATGGCAACGCGGTTGGCGACCTCGATCGCGCCGAGATGGCCAGGGCTGAACAGGGCTTCAGTGGTCATGTTGCGCCTCTAGTATTAATCCGATTGATCCAAGTCGATTTTGTGAATTCCAATGATTCGGATCTACTCCAACGATCGCGAATCAGAATGAGTCTTCGTTCTAAGCCGAGGGGTGCGCCGCAACTTGGTGTGATCGTTCGGTGCTTGTGCCGCAGCTCGCCAGCACGCATGCGCCCGGGCGGCGAGCGTGCCCAGAAGCGCGAGGTGAACGGCTTCGGGAAGGCGGCTGCGGGACGTGATCGGTTACTTCACATCGTAGCTGTGCGCTCCGGTGCCCGCGAAGCCGCCACCCGATACGATCAGGTACTCGTCGCGGATCGGCCTGCCGGCGAGGAAGTCCTCCAGGATCTCGCGGGTACCCGCGGCGTAGCGCGCCTGAGCCGACAGACTGGTGCCGGAGGTATGGGGCGTCATGCCGTTGTGGGGCATCGTCCGCCACGGATGGTCGGCGGGCGCGGGCTGGGGATACCACACGTCCCCCGCGTAGCCGGCGAGTTGCCCGCTGTTCAGGGCGTCCACGAGAGCGTCGGTGTGGATCAGCTTACCGCGCGCGGTGTTCACGATGTAGGAGCCGCGCCTCATCTTAGCGAAGAAGGCCGCGTCGTACATTTGGTTCGTCGCCGGGGTAAGCGGCGTGTGGATCGAGATGACGTCGCAAGCCGCCGCCAGGGCCTCCGCCGAGGGATGGTAGGTCAGGCCCAACTCCCGCTCCACCTCCCCGGGCAGGCGATGGAAGTCGTAGTAGTGCAGGCCGACATCGAACGGCTTCATGCGCCGGAGCACCGCGAGGCCGATCCGCCCGGCGGCGACGACGCCCACCTGGAGGCCCTCCATGTCGTAGGAACGTGCGACGGCGTCGGCAATGTCCCAGCCGCCGCTGCGGGCGATGTCGTGCTGCGGGATGTAGTCCCGGACGAGGCTCAGCATCATCATGACCGCGTGCTCGGCGACGCTGATCGAGTTGGAGTAGGTGACCTCGGCCACGGTGATGCCGCGCTCGGCAGCGGCCTTCAGGTCGACGTGGTCGGAGCCGATCCCGGCCGTCAGCGCATGCTTCAGCCTCGGGGCCTTCTGGATGCGCTCGTACGTGATGTAGGCCGGCCAGAAGGGTTGGGAAATCACGACGTCGGCGTCGACCAGCTCTCGGTCGAGTTCCGAATCGGGCCCCTCCTTGTCCGAGGTCACGACCAGGGTATGGCCGGACGCCTCAAGGAATTTTCGCAGGCCAAGTTCGCCGGACACGTCGCCCAGGAGATGACCCGGCGTGAAATCGATCGCACCGGGGCTCGGCGCCGTCTGACCGCCAGGATAGGAGCGAATGTCCGGCACGCTATCGCGCGCATAGCGCGTCGGATGACCTTTCGGTGAGTCCGGATATAGAACACACACGATTTTAGCCATGACTCATGCCCCGGAGTCGCTGTGACAAAAATTCTCTAGTATCCACAATCCAATTACGAAATCATACGAAGGTTTATCGGCCTCTCATCGCGTCGCGAAAACAGCCCAGATGAGCGGCCCACGTCCGTGACGATGCCGCTTTGTGACCGGCGGCCATCCGAACTGGGGCCGCGTCATATCGGCTGAAGCGCATCCTGAGGTCGGCTGGGCCCACCACGGATCGGACCTTGCAAGCTCCAAGTCGCAGGGCGCATCCGGCATCGCCGGCACAAGGTACCGGACGGATGGGCCAGGCGCGCGTTCAGGGCGCGGGAGGTGCCAGTAAAGGCCCCCCCCAAAGGAAGGGGCGGGATTGCTTGGCTAGCTCGGCGATACCCCGTCTCTCCCGGGTCGTATTGGGCCGCTCACGGGATGAGCGCTCCTCGCCCGGCGTTTGGCCCGTCCATCGACGATAGCCGTGCGAGAAGGCGCTGACGTCCCGGTAGCCGAGGAGCAAAGCCACGCGCGAAACCGTCAGTAGCCCATCGTTCAGATAGCTGCGGGCGAGATCCCGTCGCATCTCGTCCAGAATCCGTTCGAGGGTAAATCCCTCCCCTGCTAATTCCCGGGAGAGTGTTCGCTGGCTCAATCCCAACGTCCTGCGATGACGCCCGCGCGCGGGCGCCCGTGCGTCAGGAGGGCTGCCGCACCACGATGCGCGAGGGACGCGCCCGAAGAGTCCCTCGTGTCGCCAGCTGGATCAAAGGTTTCGGCAAATCTCGTAGAGGAACCACACCCGGCGCTCGCTCTCGTCGATCCAATTCTCCAGCAGGCTTGCCGTCGCCACATCCCCAATCTCGTCGCAGAGTTGGTGGATCGTCCGCATCGCCTTCAGCAATTGACGGTTGTCCTCACGCAATTCTGCCAGCATGTCCTTTGGGGTGACGAAATCGGCATCGTTATCGAGCACGCGCTGCAGGCGGGCGACTTGCCCGATCGACCGCACCGACGTGCCGCCGATCTTGCGCGTTCTTTCCGCGATGTCATCGACCATCCCGAAGATCTGCTCGGATTGCTCGTCGAGAAGGAGATGATAATCCCGAAAGCTCGGGCCGGACATATGCCAATGAAAGTTCTTGGTTTTTAGATATAACGCGAACACGTCCGCCAGAAGCACGCGCAGCTCCTCGGACAAATTGTCGATTTCGGCCGATGAAAAATCGCTCGGCGTCATCAGAGGAGCCGAACGGAAGCTCCTGGCGAGTTCAGATTTCATCGGCATCTCCTGATTTCCTGGCGTTCGGCACGACACAAAGAAACGATGGATTTTCGTCAGTCGCGCCTGAATTCAATCTGTCCGCTCAATACGTGCGGATAGCGCCGGTCAAACATATCAGAGCGACGGTCATCCGAACTGCTAGCACGTATCATGTTTGAAGCGTCGGAGGCCGGCCCTCAACTATACAGAGGTTTAACCGATCGAGTGCCCTCGCCCCCGCTGTCGAAACGCTCAGCCTCGCTCTGGATATGTCCTCCACGGATTCGCCTGTTCTCCGAAGTCTCGCGGATCGAAAGCTCACCGGACGCGGGCGGAGCCTCTATGGAAGCGCGTGGTTCCCCATCGTCGGGCTCGGAGGCGCCGGATGCCGAGGCGCTCCGCGCCCGACGGGCCGGCGGTGCGTTCGAGGCGGTGGCATGTACCGGCTTTTGCTCCCGCTCGATGGATGCTTGTCTGGCCGATGCTGTCAGATCACGCCGGCCCAGCCCATGAAGCCCGTCGCGAACAGGATGGGCACCGGGTTGAGCTTCGTACGCCAGAACACGAGCGTACAGAGGGCGGTCACGAGGTAGCCGCGGAACGACAGGGCGGCGTTCTCGGCCACGATCCAGCCGCTCGCGAGGATCAGCCCGATGGAGATCGGTCCGAGCGCACGCTCAAGGGAGACATGCCATAGGGTGCCCGAGGAGGCCTGCCAGAACCGCGCGACGCCGATCATCAGGAGACCGGCCGGCAGCATCATCGCGGCCTGTGCGACCATGGCGCCCGCGATCCCGGCGACCTTGTAGCCGATCATCGCGACGATCAGGTTGCTCGGTCCCGGCGCGGCTTGCGAAATTGCGAAGATGTCCGAGAATGCATCGCCGGTGAGCCAATGCCGCTCCCCTACGGCGTGACGGGCGATCTCCGGTACGACGCTGTTGCTGCCCCCGATCGACAGGACCGACAGCGTGCCGAAGAAGCTCGCCAGCGCGATGAGGTCGCTGACCTTCATGGCCCAGCCGATCCCCGGTCACGGCGGCGCACGTGACGCCACGCCAGGAGAAAGGCCGGCGGCGCGAGGATCGCAAGTACCGCGGGCAATGGGATATGCATAAGGGCGGAGCCGGCGAAAGCAAGGACGATGAACGCGAGCGCGGCCGGCTGGCGGCCCAGCCCCTCCCCCGCTTTCAGGCCGGCCGACAGGGCGAGCCCGACCGCGGCCGCGGTGACCCCGCGCAGGGCGTCCTGAACCGCCGGGGTCGCGCCGTCGCCGAAGTACATCCAGGCGAGGCCCACGATGATGCAGAACGGCACCAACGTCAGGCCGAGCAGTGCTGCGACGGCCCCCGCCGCGCCGCGGAAACGGTGACCGACATAGATGGCGAAGTTCGCCTGGTTGGCGCCGGGCAGCACCCGGGCGAGCGCGTAGGCGCTCAGGAACTCCGTGTCGTCCAGCCAGCGCTTCTCCTCGACGATGAGATTGCGTGCCCAGGCCGTCAGGCCGCCGCCGAAACTGATCAACGTCAACCGGTTGAACAGCAGGAACAGCTCCGGAAGCGTCGGGACCGAGGGGCGATCGGGCTGAACCTCAGCTGTGCCGCAGGTCGGCATCCGACTCGAACTCCGCGTTCTCGGTGTCATCGGGCTTGGCCGTCGGATAGGGCGGCTCGTATCGGCGCGAACCCTCCCAATCAGCCTCGAACACGGCGGCGATCGCTCGAACCACCCCGGCGTCCCGGATGGTCACGCCGAGTTCGCGCCGAAGGTCGAAGGCGGCTTGGTCGAGGTTCTGCGTGCCGAGGTGCAAGCGTTCGCCGTCGACGATGGCGATCTTGCCATGGCTCCGTAGCCCGCGCTGTTTGTGCAGCCGCCCGCCGGCCTGTCGGAACAGGCGCCACAAGGCGAAGGAATACATCAGGTCCGGTTGATGAAGGCCGTGCTTGCCGCCGCACAGCAGCCGAACGCGGACGCCACGCCCCAAGGCTGCATGGATCCTCTCGAAGATCACCGGCTCCGCAAATTTCGGATGTGCCAAGTCGATCGTGTGCTTCGCGTCATCCAGGAACCCGCAGAGGGCGGCGCGGGCGCCGCCCGGGCTCCAAGATAGGCCTGAACTCCCGGAAGGAGTGAATGGCTCGCCGCCCCAGTCGCCTTCGAAACAATCCCGAATGGCCGCGACCTGAGCAGGATCGGTCAGGATCACCGCGAAGTCCCGGGTTTTTCCGAAGTATTTTTCCATGAAGTTGAATGTAGCGATCATGGCACGCTCGCCATCGACCACGATCGATTTCTCGTGCGTTACGAGGAAGTGGACCGGCGCCCATCGGACGGTTACGCCAGCGGCGTCCAACCGGGCGAAGGTTGCGTCGTTGATCCGCTCGCCCGTGGCCTTGGCACCGTTCAGCATGACGCGCACGGCGACCCCATCCGTGTGCCGCGCGATAAGCTCATCGAGCAAGACCGGATGGTCGAAGGTGAACTGCTTGAGCAGGATCTCGTGTTCGGCGCTCCGCATCAGCGCGACGACCGGTTCGATGCCGTGGTCCGGCTGAATTATGAGATGCGTTGCGTTCATGGGGCGGGGCTGTCACCGGGGAACCCGCACCGACAAAGCCAGTGCCAAGTGTCTTTAAGCCACTCTATGTCAAACAGCGTTGAACATTTGCACGCCGAAACACAGTTCGCCGGGCGCATGCTTGACCAGTGGGCTTATCTGAACGGGGTCGAGATCGACTTCTCACGACCGGGCAAGCCGACCGACAACGCCTACATCGAGTCGTTCAACGGCCGCCTACGAGCGGAATGCATGAACGCCTCGTGGTTCCTGTCGCTGGCCGATGCCCGGGAGCGCATCGAGGAATGGAGGTGCCACTATGACGAAGATCAGCCTCACACGGCCTTGGGCGGCTTGACGCCCCGAGCATTCGCCAACCAAGCTGTCACAGCCCGGGAACTGGCATAGGCCGTGGACCACAAACGGGGTCAACTCCAGCGCTCGACACGCTGACCCCGAAGCGCCCCGCGGCGCGATTGCAGGAGGCATCGGCCGCCACGATACGCTCGCGCAGATCCACAGATAGAGGTGAAGACATCGGAATGCTCCTTCACCCGTCAATGTGCCACCTGCCAACCTGTCTCAAGCGGCGCGGGACTGGCTCTAGCTGGCACGGCTGCCGGTTCGTTGTGCCTCCTTAATCCATCAGCGTTTAATGCCGGCACTGTGAATCACACCCGCGTATTCCGCGCCAAAATTGTGGGCCCGGACACAAGCTCATACCTTCAAACAAGCGAAGCACCAGCAAATAGCTGCTAGGGTCAGTCGACCGAGACTCTGGGTTGGACGGAAAAGATAGACATGCGTTTTTACCTATCGACCCAGATTCCTGTCTAACTGCCGTCGGCAAATCGGCGTCTCTCGCTAATTCGGAAACTGAGTGACCAAAACCAATTGCACCGTTTTTTACTGAGAGCCACTCCGCATGGCGGCGGAGCCAAGCGTTGTCCGATGCCAACCAATTGGCGTACTCTGGTGGTCCCATCAAAACCGAACTTGGGCATCGGTGTGGGTCGGCGTTGAAGCGGAACCCTCGACCAAAGCCAAGGCAGCGCGTTGTTATCACTAGCAAAATCGAGGGGGGACCGGGGTTCCGGTCGGCGCCGATCGGGACCCCACTTCTCGACGAAAAACGGCTGTTTGTTGAGGACGTTACCATCCTTCAGAGAGGGGTCCCGGTTCGGGTTCTTCCGCACTTTCGGTGCTGAGCGGTGGTTTGGACGTTGATTCGCATGTTGGCCCGAGGGCAGTGCGATGCCGATCTCGAACCCGTCGTTGCCGTCGGTCCCGGACGGCCTGCACGTCGATGGTCTGACGCTGGACACGTCTGGGTTGCTGATCACCGCCCGAACCACGGTAGCCCAAGCCTGCTGTCGGGTTTGCGGGCGGGCGTCAGTGCGGGTGCACAGCAGGTATCGGCGGACGTTCGACGACCTGCCCTGGCAGGACCGGTCGGTGACGTGGCGGGTGCAGGTTCGCCGCTTCCGCTGCGGCCATTGCCCGGGGCGGATCTTTGCCGAACGCGTGCCAGGGTTGGGTACGCGCAAGGCGCGCCGCAGCGACCGGTTGGCCGAGGCGCAGACCGACATCGGCATGGTGCTGGGTGGTGAGGCTGGCGCAAGGTTGTCGCGGCGGCTGGCCATGCCTGTCAGCGGCGACACCGTCCTGCGCCTGATCCGTCGTCGCGGGACCGTACCGTCTCCGCCGCCGCGGGTCATCGGCATCGACGATTGGGCGTG